>CAKOXU010000048.1 GCA_934130235.1 uncultured Bacilli bacterium | reverse complement strand
ACTTCTAAATGATTATACTTTTTTTCTAACATAAAATACCCTTCTTTCCAAAAAAAAGAATGATACCTAAAGGAGTCAACAAGTGACGGTACCATCCTTTTATTTAACTTATTTGATTTTATTGCATCTCTGCATTTATTTTTCATTTTGCAACCTTCATATACATTCTTTATTAGCTTCCACCAAATGCTAACTCTCTTTAAAAGTAATATATATTACTCCTCAAAAATCACTAAAATATGACTATATTTTAACAAATTATTTAGCTAAGTTCAAGTGTTTCCGTAATATTTCCATCAATTATAATATTAATACCTTTTTCTTCAAGTGAAAAATATAAGTCTTTATAATCTGGAAGAGTTACAAATTTAACTATTGATCCCTTAGCATCTTTATATATAAATAGTTGCTTATCATTTATAATAAATAAATAATCTCCTACCCCATATACATTAGTTTTAGGAATAGCACTTAAGTATTCAATACCATTATAATCAAATATATGGTAAGTATTATTATCATAAGTTATGTAATAATTATCATTAAAATCAACTATTTCACTAGCAATGGCATTAATTAAAGGTGTACCATCATCTTTTAAAATAAACCATAAGTTATTTTGCTTAACTATAAATTTAGATGTATCAAGCTTTTGACCTATAAAATGAGATGGGATAGCTATATAATCATAAGTACTTGGGATGGCGGTTTTACCTATTTCAAAAAAGGTTATTCCCCATCCACTTTTTTTATGGTTTATAATAAAATTACTAACAGCATCAACGTTATAATTCTTTATTTCTTCATATTCATCAACTATGCTCTTACCCACAATATTATATAAGATGTAGCTATTATCCTTTTTAAAGATACTAAAGAATTCATTTATAGGGGCATCTAAAATTTTATTTCCATTTTTGTATGAATTAGTATGATATTGGTTATCATCTATTACAGTATCTGCTATAGCACAATTGTTACATTCATAGGTACTAATAAGTTTTTCACCCACAAAGAAATATACTTTGTTATTTAAAATAAATTCTTTATTTGGATTATTTAGGGATTCATCAATTTTCTTAGGACCTTTGAAATGTTCTATAGTTCCTAAAATGCCAAGAGGAAGCATTATTATAAGTAAAATTATAATTGTTATTAATGTATTTTTATCCTTCATTTAAAATACCTACATTTACTTCTGCAGTTTTAGTGCTTCCGTCTTCGACATATGTTAAATAAACTATATCACCTTTAATTTTATAACTTAAGTTTTTGCTTACATCGCCTTCATCAAGTTTTATTTCAAGTTCAGCAGCAATATCTGTTTTATTATTGTAATTATATACTCCGACCATATTATCTTTATTAATTGTTATATAAAACTTATTTTCCATAATTATATTTTCAAATTCATTACTTACTATTTTACCAGTTTTATCATATATTAGATATTTATCATTATTTTTAACCTTTACATATCCATCCATGTATTTAACAATTTCATATTTTGTTGTTATATTTTTGGTAAGTTCTGTTCCTTTGTCATCGTATAAGTGATATGTTTCATTGTCTTCTTTAAATAAGTAATAATTATCAAGCATTTTAAAGGCAACATTTGTGGATACTACATTTCCATTTTCATCTTTTTTTCTAAATGGTACTAAAATATTTACATCACTACTTATAATATTTATTATGCCATACAAATCATTTGTATTTTTGGCTAAAACATGGGTTCCTGCAGTATCAACAAAACTAATATTTTCAGTAATGTCATGGAAAGCAGCATCAACAGATTTATAAGTTGCTAGTTTCTTCTTAGATTTTAGATCCCAAAGAATTATATTGTCATTTGTATTCGGAGCTTTAGTATCACTTATAAATACATATCTTTTGTTAAATATAGGTAAGTAACCATTATCTACTTTTTCTCCACTTCTTAAAATATTACTTTCTTTAGCTATAAAACAGTTTCCTAAAGCCTCATCACCTTCAGATATAGAATTTGCATAACTACATACGTAACTACCTAAAAGATCTGTTTTTTCACTATCACTATATATATATAGTTTACCTTCAAAATAATTAATATACTCTAGTTTTTTATTAAACTTACCTTCATTTAAATTAATTCTTGCTGAATCTTCACCATATTCTATGCGCATTGAATCGTTAGTAATTGTGGCAGTAAATGCTTCTTCTTTACCTATTTGCCTTAAATTATCATTAAATATTAATTTGGTATTGTAACTATTACTATTTATTCTAATTCCATCCATATTCATTGGACTACCTTCTTTATCATAAACATAAAGTTTTTTACCATCAGCCACTATTGCATAATTACTTACAAATCTTACATAATCATAAGAACTATCCACTATTACTTTTCCATCATAACCATATACATAGTAATTGCTTCCAACCTTGACACTTAGCATATTACTATCAAAGGCTTTGATCGCACCGGGAACACTTTTAGATTGTTCCTTTCCATCAAAATCTATTAAAGAATAATTACTATTTTTAGAGACTACTAATTTATCAGTATCTTCAATATATCCCATGTAATCGTATGAATTTTTGATTCTTTCTTTTACTTCTTTATCTGTTATTTCAATTAAACCATATTTATTATCTTTTTTAAATATTATATTATTATCTTTTACTTCTTTAACTAGGTTATAGGTATCTAATACTTTTTCTTTGTTTATATCATAAAGTATTACATCACCATTTTCTTTTTTCATGTTATCATATATAAAGACATAATTATCAAGTATTATATCAGTTCTATTATTTATAGGTAAACCATTTTCATATACTCTTTTAAATGAATCAAAA
>CAKOXU010000047.1 GCA_934130235.1 uncultured Bacilli bacterium | reverse complement strand
AAAAAAGGAAATCAAAGATATTGCGATAATAATAATAGTAGAGGGCCATGAAAGGAGAAATATGGAAAAAATAAAATTTTATATAAAAAAATATAAAAATTATTTAATAATAGTTATATTTTTAATAATAATTATTACATTAATACTAATGCCAAATAAAAGACAAGAAGAAAAAGAAGTCGTTTCATCAAACATAGAAGAAAAAAGGACAGATGAAAAAGAAGAAACTGAAATTAAAATGTATAAGATTGATATAAAAGGTGAAGTAAAAAAACCAGGTGTTTATGAACTTCCCGAAAACTCTAGAGTTATAGATGTAATTAATGTAGCAGGCGGAGTAAATAAGGACGCAACTACTGAATATTTGAACTTGAGTAAAAAAATAACTGATGAAATGATTATAATTATTTATAATAAAAAAGATATAGATAAATTTAAAAAAGATGATAAAGAAATAATATACGTAGAATATAAATGTGAATGTCCAGATAATATAAATGATGCCTGCATTAAGGAAAGTGATAAAGTCAATACTAAGGAAAAGGATAAAAGTAATACTTTAGACGAAAAAGATGAGAAGACAAATAAGAAAGTATCATTAAATACAGCAACTAAAGAAGAACTTATGGGTTTATCTGGAATAGGAGAATCTAAAGCTATTAAAATAATAGAATATAGAGAAAAAAATAATGGATTTAAAAGTCTAGAAGAAATAATGGAGGTATCTGGAATAGGGGAAAGTTTATATTCAAAAATTAAAGATAATATTGAACTCTAATATATTTTTAGTATGTATGTTATTGACCACTTTTATATATACTTTCTTTTCTATAGATAAAAAAAGTTTGTATACAAATGAAAAATGTGTAAGTGGTATTTTAACTAATATTAGTTTGAGTGAATCCTATAAGTTAACTATAAAAAATAAAGAGGCGTTTACAGTTTATACTAAAAACAACAATTATAATATAGGGGATAGTTTGAAAATATGTGGTTCTAAAAATACATATGGTTCTAATACTAATTTTAATTTATTTAATTATAAAAAATATATGTTAAGTAAAAAAAGTTATTACTATTATTATAATCCCAAAATTAAACTTATTAAAAGAAATAAAAATATATTTTTCAAAATAAAAAAAGGTATTATTGATAATATAGGTGATAATACATATTTAAATACATTTATATTGGGTGATAATTCATACATAGATAAGCATGTAAAACAGTCATATAGAATAAATGGAATTAGCCACTTATTCTCTGTATCTGGAATGCATGTAACGCTTCTTACAACTATTATATTGTTTATACTCAATAAAATAAAAAAGACAAAATTGAATTACTTAGTAGTTATAATAGTGTTAATATATTTTATGTTTTTGACGTCATTTACACCAAGCGTTATAAGGGCGGTATTACTATTTATATTTTTATATATAAATAAATTGTTTAAACTAAACATTCCTACATATAAAATATTAATTTTTATAGCTATTGTTGCAATATTAATAAATCCATTTAATATATATAATGTTGGCTTTAAATTTAGTTATATAATTTCATTATATTTAATATTATTTAACTCAATAATTAACAGACATAAAAACTATATTTCAAAAACATTTATAACTTCGCTTATATCTTTTTTTGCAAGTATTCCTATACTTATTAATAATTATTATAGTATAAACCTAATGACTGTCTTTAATAATATAATATTTGTACCTTTGGTATCCTTAATTATATTTCCAACATCTTTAGTAGTACTATTAATTCCATCTGCAAGAATTATTTTTGATAAATTAATATATATACTTGAAAGTTTATCTCTGTTTTTGGCTAAATTTAAAATAGAAGTTTTTTTTCACAAAATACCTATATTTTTTATAATATTGTATTTTGTTGTTATAACATTTGTTTTATATATGATAAAAAATAAAAAGTATAAGTACACTAGTATATTGCTTTTTATAGCTTTATTACATACTAATTATAATAATATATTTAAACAGTCATATATAACATTTATTGATGTATCTCAGGGTGATAGCGCACTTATACATATAAATAAAGAAAATATACTTATTGATACGGGTGGTAATGTAAATAAAAGTTTTTCAGAAGATATTATTACTTATTTAAAAAGTGAAGGAATATCTAAATTAGATTATTTAGTTTTAACACATGGAGATTATGATCATATGGGGGAAGCAATTAACTTAGTTAATAATTTTAAAGTAGAGAATGTATTTTTTAATTGTGGAGAGTTTAATGATTTAGAAAATAATTTAATTAAAACTTTAAAAAAGAAAAAAATTAAATATTATTCATGTATTAAGGAGTTAAAAATAGATAAGTATAAAATCAATTTTTTGAATACAAAAGTTTATGACAATGAAAATGATAATAGTAGTGTTATTTATTTAAATTATAAAAATTATAAATTTTTGTTTATGGGAGATGCTGGTATTAAAAAAGAAAAAGATATATTAGAAAAATATAATTTGAAAAATATAGATGTTTTAAAAATAGGCCATCACGGAAGCAAAACAAGCAGTAGTAAAATTTTTATTGATGAAACAAATCCTAAATATTGTGTTATTAGTGTGGGAAAGAACAATAGGTACGGACATCCAAATAAAGAAGTACTAAATAATTTAAATAATTCTAAAATATACAGAACAGATCAAGATGGTAGTATTATGTTTAAGATTAGAAATAATAAATTAAAAATTGAGACATGTAGTCCGTAGGAAAGAAGAAAATATGAATTATTATAACTAGATAAAGAATAAATTAATAGATAATGAAATATATTCGAAAGTAAAAGATTATTCAAATAGATTGGTTGTTGAGTTTTGGAAAAAATATAATGAAAGAACATTAAGACGTATTAGACAATATTATAGAATGTTTAAAGATGAAAAATGGTCGCCACTGGAGACCAAATTATCTTGGAGTCATTATTCTGAATTATTATCAATAAATGATAGTAATAAATATAAATTTAACTAATTATCTTGATGTGCAAAATGCTTAGAAA
>CAKOXU010000046.1 GCA_934130235.1 uncultured Bacilli bacterium | reverse complement strand
TTAACTGAAATGAAATATAATCTGGATAAAACGATGGATAAACCGAAGGAAAATGTCACTTGTGGTAATTTAAAAGGGATAACATTAAAAAATGACTCTTATGAAGCTTTGCTCAATAATTTAGGGTGTTATATTACTTTATATTATTATGGATTAATTGAATATAATGAAAACTATCATAATCCTATAACTGATTATAAAAATAAACATGAAGTTACAGAAAAAGATATTTTGAATTTAAAGCATAATTTGAAAAATGATGTTAATTTTTCTTCTAATTTAAAAGGTCTGTTAACGGTAAAAATTGATAAAGAAGGTTCTGGAAAAGATTTATATAATGTTGTTTCTGAATTTATTGATAAATTTGATGGTGCTTTTTATGATAGCGGTAAAACATATCAAGAAATTTTTTCATATAAACTTGCTGAAATTTCTTATGTTACTTATTTGTCTGATTGGTTAAAGAATGAATATTATAATCTAGTGAAATAATAAAAAAATACCTCTGCAAAAATGATTTTGTAGAGGTTTTAAAATAATTGAAAAGCCTAGTTATCGACATAAAACTCCAGTAAATATAGTAAAATATGTCAATAACTGGCAATTTCAAGCCGATTTATTAAGAGATTATATAATGATTAATGATTAAAATTAATGTTAATATTGAAGTTTCTTATAATGAAAAATTACATAAATTTAAATTTATAAAACATCGACATTAAAATTGTCGATGTTTTCTTAGTATGTTTTTTCTGAGAAACTATGAGAATAGATAATTGGTTCCATAAACTCAACATAGTTCAAATAAATTATTCTAATTAAGTACCAAAGATTATTAGTGTTATCTCTGATTATAAGATGGTCTCTGCCTGCTTCTTCAATTATGCCTTCATATACTTTGTTTTGCCATGCGCTACTGTCTGGGTATGAAACATAGGCTTTAATCTTTCTTCCTTTGTTAAGTCTTAGAATATTTTCTATATAACTTTGTTCATCAGGTAAATTATTGTTATTATTTACCTCAGTTACCGCCATATTTCCTGGTGGAGTTTGAAAACTTTGAGTAGGAAATGTTGGATTTTGATAGAAATTACCATTCATTTTTAAAATTCACCTCTAAAACAATATATGTTTTTTAATATTAATAATTGCTAAAAATTAAATATTAGTTTATAATTAATATAGAAAAGTGGTTAAAAAAATGGAAAAGATAAATTATAAAGAAATTATTTTTGATGGATGTTCTTTGGTTTTCGGGTTATTCTTTTATGCTTTATGTTTTAATTTGTTTTTAACTCCGAATGATTTAGTTGTATCTGGTTTTAGTGGTATTGCTATTGTTATGCAAAAAATATTTGGATGGACACCATCAATATTCTTGTTATGTGCCAATGTAATTTTACTTGTTATCTGTTATATATTTTTAGGATGGAGTACTACAAAGAAAAATATTGTTGGTTCATTGCTTTATCCCCTTATGGTTACTATTTCCCTTCCTATGGCTACTTTCTTAAGTAAATATCTTATAACTGAAGACTTTTATTTAACATTATTATTTGCCCTTATTTTGTATGGCATAAGTAGTGGATTTATTTATAGAAGCGGTTTTACTGCTGGTGGTTCTGATATTATAATGCAAATTATTAATAAATATTGTAAAGTTAGTGAATCAAAGGCTATGATATTTGCAAATGGACTTATTATTGTGTCTGGAATGTTTGTTTTCGGTTTTACTAATGGAGTTTATTCTTTTATAATTTTGTATTGTTCTACTTTCTTTGTTGATAAAATTATGTTTGGTATTTCTGATAGTAAATTATTTTATATATATACAAGGAAAACTAGAAAGATAAAGAAATTAATTTTGGAAGAATTTGAAACGGGATTTACTACGATACCTGGTACTGGTGGATATTCACATAAAAATGGTGTTATAATTATGTGTGCTGTTTCTAACAATGATTATTATAATTTAAAGAAAAGAATTTTAGAAATTGATCCTAGTGCTTTTATGATTATTGATAAATGTTATGAAGTTAATGGAGGAGTTAAACGAAGTAATATTCCATTTTTGTAATATTTGTGATATAGTAATTACGTGATTAATTATGAAAAAAATTGTTATATTTGGTGGAGGAAGTGGTCTTTCTCAACTTTTAAAAGGTATTAAACTTTTTCCCGTAGAAATAACTGCGGTTGTTTCTGTTGCTGATAATGGGGGAAGTACTGGTTTACTTAGAAGAGAACTTAATATTCCTGCGGTTGGTGATATTACGAAAGTTATGCTTAGTATGGCTGATACAAATAGTGATGTTATTGATTTAATGAATTATCGCTTTACTAAGTCTAAATCTTTAGGCATTCATTCTGTTAAAAATTTGCTTTTGATGGCTTTAATGGATTTAAAAGGTAATTTTGCTGGTGCAATGCCAGTTATGGAAAAGTTACTCGATGTTAAGGGTAATGTTTTACCTTTAACTGAAGATAATGTAAATTTAGTTGGTATTACTTCAAGTGGTAAAAAAGTTTATGGGGAACATGAACTTACTAAATGCGCAAATAAAATTGTAGAAGTTAAATATGACAAAGAAATAAAAGTAAATCCTAGTGTTACTCGCGCTGTTGAGGAAGCTGATTTGATTATTTTTTCATCTGGTAGTTTACTTACAAGTATTGTGCCACATTTAATTAATAAAAAGTTAGTGCATGCTATTAATAATGCTAGAGCTGATAGAGTATATATTTGTAATTTGTTTACTCAACCTGGTGAAACAGATGATTTTACTGTTAAAGATCATATTGATTATTTGGAAAAATATTTAGGTAAAGGTAGTATAGATGTTGTTATTGCTAATAATGAAGTCATCGATAGTGATTTAGCTAATAAATATGCATCGGAAGAACAAAAAGATCCTGTTATTTTGGACATGCATGAACTTGATGAAAGTAATATTTATGTTATACAAGATAAATTATTTACTATTGAGGATGGTTGGTATAGACATGATGCGCTAAAAACAGGATATTTATTATTCTCATACTTAATGGATGGTAAAAGAAAATGACATTTACGACGAGTTTAAAAGAAGAA
>CAKOXU010000045.1 GCA_934130235.1 uncultured Bacilli bacterium | reverse complement strand
AATGTGAATTATTAGCTAGAAGTGCAGCATAAAAAAGTTTGACTTTTTGTGTCCAAAATATTGACATAAGACCAGTTTTTTACATAAATCGATAAAAATTTGTATAATGATAATTTTTTTGATATAATTATATATATATGACTCCCTTGCTATTATTGTTGTATACAAACCCAATTATAATAATGATTTATCATGAATATTTTTTTATTTTATTCAATTGTAAAATTATTAAAGTATTTTTGTACTATTATAGTTTAGAAAAACATTTTAGATTATTATGTTTTGTGTTTGCTTTTATGATACTATAAAATTTAATATGAAAAAATTATATAAATCAATGTAGGAAATTTTATTTAAATAAATTGGTTTATATTAAAAATAATTACTAAATTTAAGAACTATAAAAAAGCTTTCGGTATCTGAGACAAAAATAAAATCAATATTTAGTTTTATAGTTTATCAAGAAGTTTTAGATTCTTGCATATGTAGTATAGTTTGTTGACCGAGACTGATAAGAATTTGCCACTTTGCAGGCATGTTATCAACAACGTTTATGGCATCAAGCTCATTCAAATGACTATGATAGTTATATGGATTAGTTCTTAAAAAGTTATAATAAGTAACCCAAAGAGAGGATCCATAGAGAGCACCTTCGTCACTTCCATAGCCACAAGTAACTCTATAAGAAGTTTTGAAGGTACGATTTAAACTCTCAATAACTTGCTTAAACCAACGGAATTCTTCAGATACTGGATCTTCATTAATAAGTCAATAACTTGAGTGAGTAATATACAATGGCCTGTAGCTAGTGCATCAGATACTCGATAACTTAATATAGATTTTTTACAAGAATCCATTACAATCCACTCATAATGTTTAATTCCTTTAACTTTTATATAAATTTCATCGGCAGAAAGTATTTTATATGGTTTGTAATTATATATATCAACAAAGGGGCTTAATAACAGCAGCTACTGTTAGAGCATAATTAGCAATAGTTCTATGTGATATTTTTATTCTATGAACTTCATTTAAAACATGTGCAGTTTGTCTTTTGGGCATTTTACAATTAACGTGATAAGTAAGGCATAATTCCATTATATGTGGGTTAAACTTTTTAAAAGTAAATCCCATGTAGCATGTTTTGATATTGGATATAAATCCACCTTAAAGAAGTTAATATTGAATCATGGTATATACTGAAGCTTGTATTTATATTTATCATCAGGATTGAGTTATCATGATAATATGGAGATTTATAATTGTTGCATTTATTAATACTTAATAACCTACATGAAGTATTAATAATTAACTTATATTTTAAAATCTATTTTCAAAAATAAAATTTTAAATGTTACATTGTATTTAACTGTTACTGATAGAATTCAATATATTAAACTAATATCAATATGTAAAAAGACAAAATCATCGAAGCACTTACTACAAAAAGAGCATACAGTTTATAAAAACAAGACTTTTATGTACAAGCCTAATACTTATGAAATATATAATTTTTAAGAATATACTTTAATTATTTTTATAATTAGAAAGGGGAAATATTAATATGAAGCCAATTATTATAGATATAATAACTATAACAATTATAATTATAGTTATTATATTAACTATAAAAATGATATATATTTAATACTAATTAATATTTTAATAAAAAATAACATTTATAATAATTAATATATGATTAATAATTTTTAACCTTATATATTAAAATATTTTATATCACTTAAATTTTTTAATATCATTTTGCTTTTTAATAAAACTAATAGTTTATATATAAACTAATTAGTTGTACTAATATATGTTTAAAAAAATAATAACAAGATAAAAGATATTTAACATAGTTAATCTATTTGCTTAACAATCAAAAATTAATTTTTATTAAAACATATTTCATAATTTAGATTTTAATTTATACCTAAATTTATTGAAGCAAAACATAGATAAAAAGTCTATTCACGTTATACTATTACTAGCTCGTTTATTATTAACTTTAATATTTTAGAGAAATAACTCTACTTTATGATTTTTGAATATTAATCTAAAAATTTGTCAATTATTCTGATTTTACATTGCTAAACTATTATTATATGATTTGCCAATGTTTTATTCATAATATTGATAATAATTACTAAATGAAATAATTAAATCATAAGTAATGAACTTAATTAGATGCCATAGTTAATTTAGCTTAAAAATTCAAAAATTCTCGCTGATAAAGGTCTTTATTCTACAGAAAACTGCAATTACATTTATTTTTAAACTTTTATTGCTAATAATTAAAAATAAATGTAATTGCAAAGCTGTTGAGACTATTTTTTTCAGTAACCTAATATGATAAATATGTTTATCAATGCATAAAGACTATAATCAATATCTAAAAATTCAATAAAATAAAAATTTTGTTGTTCATTTAGAATCATCATAAATATAATAATAATTATTAAATAGAAAATGTAAATCTAGTGGTACATATTCTAGCAACATCGATAATAAATAAAATTATTTTAAACTATACTATCTAAAAGAGAACTTAATAAGAACTCTACAATTAATGAATTAAAAATCTTAATCTTGAAAATACATCTATTAAAAATATTTCTTCCGTATCTAACCTAAATATCTTAGTTTACATATGTATTTTAACAGTTGCTATTACTTCAATTATTAATAAAAACTAAAATAAGATTTGTTCTCCAATCAAGATTAAACTATTTATCTAGTTGTTTAACAACATAATATTTTATATTTTAGTTATCATCAATTGATAACCCTCCATTTTTCGGATCACTTTATTACTAATAATACTAATTTTCTTATTTACTATCTATAATTAATATTAACTTTTTAAAAGATTAATTATAGATAGTAAATAATAATAGTAATATATTATTTACAAAATAAATATATAATAAAATACATCATTTGTCAAGGACACTAAAAAAAAGTACCAGCTCTAAAGATTAAATAATTTTATAAATTATAAAATTTTCGTATTTCCCAAAACAATTATCATAAAACTAATAAAATATTTTTGATTTACGATTTAAAAAAGTATGCTTCCGGTTGTGTTGCAATCAAAAAAATCTATTATTTTATATCATAGATTTATTATTATCATATCCTTTGATATAACTAATAATCTTAGATGTAGCAAATTTTCATATGTTGCTTTGTATAGTTAATATCTTCAGATTGTTAGTTTGTCTCATAGAAAAGATTCTAATAATCTTAAAGATATTTATTTTATACCAGCATTTAGCTTTTTAAGAGCTTAGTTGCGTATTCCAATAATTGTATTAATATATCTGTAATTTGAAGCAAAAGATAATAATTTTTGATAGCTACATAATATTCACAATATATATGTTCAATATCATATCTTATATTTTTTGGATTATTAAATCATTGATTTTCAATTTTCCATCGACTTCTTCCCTAATTAATTATTGAAGCACTATTATTCTTAGTTATTTTAATATTAGTAATAAAAATAAATTGAGTTATACTTTTAGTATTGCATTAAAAAATAGATTATTATTGCTTTTAAAGTAATGGGTTATCGCCATAGCCGATAAAAAAATCCGTTAGCGATAGCTCCTTTTCTATACTTTTATAAAATTAAGGCATATTTTATGATATGACCTACGGACAGTTATTATCCAGTTAATTGGAAACATATATTTTAACAAAAAATTTATTCTGAAAATATAAAAAAACACCTTTTTATAGTGTAAAATTAGTTTGCAATAACAATTTACAAAAAAGTGGTTTCTATGATAAACGATCAAGAATATATTACTACAAAATTAAAAAAACGATAGAAAAAATGATAGTTTTATCTACGCCTCGCTTAAATAATTTAATTACAATGATTATTGGAATAATAACTTCTCAATCAGTTGTTTTGTCAAAAAATATAAAGAATTAAAACAGACTGTTGACAAAGTGTCAGCATTCTTTATTTTTATCCAAATATGTAATATAATTTAAAATATATAAATTTGTTACATAGAGGTTTTATTAATGATAAAC
>CAKOXU010000044.1 GCA_934130235.1 uncultured Bacilli bacterium | reverse complement strand
TCTGTAAACATAGGAGGTTCTTTTAATAACATTGTTTTTCCCACTCTAACTAATATGTTATCACCTACTTTTAAATCAGTTTCTTTTATAATTTTATTATTATGTTTTATCTTAGTATTATTGCCTATAACTAATTCAAACATTCCTTTGCTTTCTGATTTTACAAAAATAACTGTTGAATTATTGTCTTTATATATTTCTTTTATTTGAGCTTCTACATATTTATTATTATTAATTAATAATAAGCAAGCCAACAATATTAACAATATAAGTAATACTAATACTATTATTTTTTTATTCATATTAATTTATTTCACTTTCTTTATAGAAGAGTGTCCTTTCATTATCATTTTTATTCCATGTGGATGTGGAAAAGCTATTGTAAGTATTGATTTATCAACACTTATTATAACACCTTCTCCAAACTCATTATGAACAACTTTTTCTCCTGATGTATATTCTTCACTTGTATTAATACTTGTACTTTTAAATTTTTTTAATTTATTTATAGGTGTACTTAATATATTTAAATCATCTTTATCTATTTCTTCTATAAATCTACTTACAGGATTATAATTATCTTTTCCATACAATAATCTCTTTTTTGCATTTACCAATACTAAATTTTTTTTAGCACGCGTTAAGGCTACATAACAGAGTCTTCTTTCCTCTTCTATATCATTACTTGTTATACACATACTATGTGGAAAAATATTTTCCTCTAAACCAATTATAAATACATTATCAAACTCTAATCCTTTTGCGGAATGTACAGTCATAAGAGTTACTACATTAGTATCATTTTGATGTTCTGACATGTCTGAAACTAGAGATATTTCATCTAAAAATTCTTCTAATGATATTATACCATATGAGTCTTCGAAGTTCTTTGTTATGGATTTAAATTCCTCTAAATTTTCTAACCTTGATCTTGACTCTATGCTATCTTCTTGCTCTAATTCCTTTCTTATACCACTTTTATCTAATATTAAATCTACTAATTCAGTTAAAGAAAGCGATGGCTGCTTTTCTTTAATTCCCAATATTAAGTTTTTAAATATTAACTCTTTACCGGAATCAATTGCTTCAAACATACTTTTATTCTCACTGTTTGCCCTTACTGTTATTGATTCTAGTGTTTTTAATCCTATACCTCTTTTTGGTACATTTATTATTCTTTCAAGTGATATATCATCATCAGTATTATATATAAGTTTTAAATAACAAATCAAATCTTTTATTTCTTTTCTATTGTAAAAGTAAAAGCTTCCTACAACCTTATAAGGAATATTCTCTTTTAATAAAGCTTCTTCTATATTTCTAGATTGTGCATTAGTACGATATAATATAGCAATTTCACTTAAAGGCGTGTTTTTATCAATTAACTCTTTTATATTGTTTACAACAAACCTTGATTCATCCTTCTCATCATTACATCTTTTATAAACAATTCTTTCTCCATCAATATTATCAGTCCATAAGGCTTTTTCTTTTCTTTTTGTATTATTTTTTATAATATCATTTGAAACCTTTAAAATTCTTTTTGTAGAACGATAATTTTGCTCTAAAAGTATAACCTTACTATTTTTATAATCTTTCTCAAAATTTAGTATATTTTTGTAATTTGAACCTCTAAAACCATATATAGACTGATCTGGATCACCAACTACACAAATATTATTATATTTTTTAGAAAGTAATTTAGTTAGCTCATATTGTACTTTATTTGTATCCTGATATTCATCAATTAATATATACTTAAATCTTTCTTGATAATACTCTAAAACATCTTTATTTTCTCTAAACAATATAATAGGTAGTAGTAACAAATCATCAAAATCTAAACTATTGTTTATTTTAAGTTTATTTTGATATTCCCTATAAACTTCATTAGTAACATTATCAAATTCACTATTACAGTATTTTTCAAAATCATCTGGATTCATCATTTCATTTTTAGCACTAGAAATCTTATTTCTAATGGTTTTTGGATTAAAAAACTTTGGATCATAATTTAACTCTTTTAATATTCTTTTAATAGTAGATAATGAATCATCTGAATCAATAATGGTAAAATTAGATTTAAGTCCTAATAAATTATAATTTTTTTTTATTATAGATAACCCAAACGAATGAAAAGTAGATATTTGAATATTTCTAGATTCATCGCCTAACATCATTTCTACTCTTTCTTTCATCTCATTAGCTGCCTTATTAGTAAAAGTGATTGCTAATATATTATATGGATTAATGCCCTTTTCTTTAATTAAATAAGCTATCTTTGTTGTAAGTACTTTTGTTTTTCCAGAGCCTGCTCCAGCAAGAACTAATAAAGGTCCCTCTGTTATTAATACAGCATTTTTTTGTTGTTCATTTAAATTATCTATATTCATCTTATCACCTATATAATTATAACAAACAAAAGTTTGTTTTTCAATATTTTTCTTAAAAGTACTCAACTATATTTTTTTTATGAATATAATATTATGAGTTTTGAAAGGAGAATAAATATGAGAAAATACTTTATAAGTATAGTAGCTATTATTTTAATTGTATTAATGGCTATAGGAGTATTATGGAAAAAAGAAGATAAAGCTGACACTAAACTTACAAAAATAACAGTAGCTGAAGTTGCACATTCAATTTTTTATGCACCTATGTATTTAACAGACGCATTAGGATATTTTGAAGAAGAAGGATTAGATGTAGATATCGTTCTTACTAGTGGAGCAGATAGTGTTGCAGCTGCCGTTATGTCTGGAGATGCACAAATAGGTTTTTGTGGTAGTGAACAATCTATATATATTTATAATAAAGGCTCTAACGATTATTTAGTTAATTTTGCTGGATTAACTAAACGCGATGGAAGCTTTATAGTTAGTAGAACAAATGAAAAATTTGATATTAATAATTTAAAAGGCAAACATATTATAGCAGGTAGACAAGGTGGTATGCCTGCAATGACATTAGCCTATACCCTTCACGAAAATAATATTTCTTTAAATGACTTAAAATTTGATACTTCTATTGCGTTTGCTTCAATGTCTGGGGCCTTTATAGGTGGAACTGGTGATTATGTTACAGTTTTCGAACCAACCGGATTACAATTGGAGAAAAATAAAAACGGCTATGTTGTTGCTTCATTAGGCGAGCTTGGAGGTGTTGTACCTTACACTACTTTTAATACAAAATTAAGTTATTTTAATGAAAATCCTGATATTATTAAAAGTTTTGTAACAGCTCTACAAAAAGGATTAGACTATACATTTTCACATACAGATGAAGAGATAGCTACACTTATAAGTGATTATTTCCCTGATACTTCTAAAAACGATTTAATAGAAGTAGTAAAAAGATATAGAGATGCTGATTCATGGTTTAAAACAACTTATATAACTAAAGAAGGTTTTGACAGAGTAAAAGAGATAATGAAGTATAGCGACGAATTAGACAAAGATACTCCATTTAATAAGGTTGTCAATAATAAGTATTCAAGAAAGAATTAAAACTATACATTCGTATAGTTTTTTTGTCATTAACAAAATATCTTAATCATCATAAAATAAATAGAAAGAGGAGGTACTTATCGTGCTAATGAGAATTAATAATTTGTCAAAAACATATTATACAAAAAATCAGGCAATAGAAGCAGTTAAAGATTTTAGTATAGATATTAATGAAGGTGAATTTATAGCTATTGTTGGACCTAGTGGATGTGGCAAAAGCACTATATTATCTATACTATCAAATCTTGAAGATAAAACTGGTGGTACTATACAATCTGATAAAAAAATTAATATTGGATACATGTTGCAAGAAGATTCTCTTTTTGAGTGGAGAAATATATTAAAAAACTGTTTACTGGGATTAGAAATAAATAATAAAATTAATACGGATAGTAAAAACAGAGTTTTAAATTTATTAAAAACATATGGCTTAAATGATTTTATATATAGTTATCCAAAAGATTTATCTGGTGGTATGAGACAAAGGGTTGGATGAATATAGTATAGACACAGGTAGTAATTAAGAAAAGTTGCTTATAGCCCATAAAATAAGGGAAAAATCAA
>CAKOXU010000043.1 GCA_934130235.1 uncultured Bacilli bacterium | reverse complement strand
ATCAACAGTAGCAGTTCCCTGGATTTTTAATTGTTGTTGTAATAAAGAATAACCTATTCCCATTCCAACTGCGATAAATAGTAATAATAATATTATATATTTCTTTTTATTTTTTTTCATAAATCAAACTCCTCCCTATCTTATTATTACATTACTATCTTATCAAAAAAAAAAAAAAAAAAACAAGTATTTTTTTAGAGAAATCACTTTTTTCTAAAAAAACTTGTTTTCATTGTTAGTCTATATTATTTAACTTCTATTTTCTCCTTATTACCCATGTATGGTCTTAATACTTTTGGAATATTTATTGATCCATCTTCGTTATAATTATTTTCTATTAATGCGATTAAGGCTCTTGTGTTTGCGAGTACTGTGTTATTTAAAGTATGTGGATAAATATTGCCGTTATCTGTTTTTACCCTTATTCCCAATCTACGCGCTTGAGCATCTCCTAATGTAGAACAAGAACCTACTTCAAAATATTTCTTTTGTCTTGGAGACCATGCTTCTATATCACATGATTTAACCTTTAAATCAGCTAAATCTCCACTACAACACTCCAATTGTCTTACTGGTATGTCCATATTTCTAAATATTTCTACTGTATATTTCCACATTTTATTATAGTAATCCATAGAATCTTTAGGATCACATATAACTATCATTTCTTGTTTTTCAAATTGATGTACTCTATATATTCCACGTTCTTCTATTCCATGAGCACCTACTTCTTTTCTAAAACATGGAGAGTAAGATGTCATTGTAATAGGAAGTTCATTATGTTTTAATAATTGTCCTTTAAATTTACCTATCATAGAGTGTTCTGAAGTACCAATTAAGTATAAATCTTCTCCCTCTATTTTATACATCATAGCATCCATTTCTTCAAAAGACATAACGCCTTCTACAACATCAGATCTAATCATAAAAGGTGGTATACAATAGATAAATCCTTTATCTATCATATAATCTCTTGCATACGCTAACATAGCTGATGAAAGACGTGCTATATCACCCATTAAATAATAAAATCCATTACCACTTGTTCTTCCAGCAGAATCTTTATCAAGACCATTTAATTTATTAATTATATCAGCATGATATGGTATTTCATAATTTGGTACAAATGCCTCACCAAATCTTTCTACTTCTACATTCTCACTATCATCCTTACCAATAGGTACTGATTCATCTATTATATTTGGTATAGACATCATTAACTTTTTAATCTCTATTTCTAAGTCCTCTTCTTTTTTTGTTAGATTATCTATTTTACTTGTATACTCAGAAATACTGATTTTTATCTTATTTGCTTCATCTATTTTATTTTCTCTCATTAAAGTACCAATTTCACTACTTTTTGAGTTTTTTAAAGCTCTTAATTCATCACCTTTTTGTTTGCACTCTCTATATTCTAAATCAAGATCATATATTTTATCCACTATTGATAATTTTTTATCTTGAAATTTCTTTCTTATATTTTCCTTAACTAAATCTTTGTTTTCTCTTATTAATTTTATATCAATCATTATTACATCTCCTTTAATTTATTTAATATTTTTTCATATGCAGGTGCATATCTTTTTTCTACTCTTTCATAATCCTTTACAGTAGGATTCTTTATTCTAGTCATATCCATATTGTTTTTAAGATCAGCTAACTTAACATTTAAGGCTTCTTTAGATCCATTTTTAATTAAATTATCAATATAAGTATTATAATCCATTGGCTTAATACGAGTAAGTACTTTTACATCATTTACATGTTTTTTAGTAAAACCAATACTAAGTAATTCTTCTTCTTTAATACCTTTATCCTCCATAGTATCGTGCAGTAGTGCGACTACCTTTTCATCAATACTTGATACATTTTTATATACATACATTAAATGTATAATATAAGGATAACCACCTTTATCAGTATTATTCTCAAATAAGTTTAAAGAAAGTTCTAAAGCCTTATATATATAATTATCACTATCTTTTAATTCTAATATTTTTTCTTCACTTAAATAATCTTTTAACATATTTATCCTCCAATACAAATAAAAGACTATTAAAAGGAGTTTGCACGGTACCATCCTTTAATAGTCTTAATTAGAATAACGGCATTGCCGGAAATGTTTTCATTTCACTCAAAAGTAGATTCATTAAATACTATTATTAGTTTTCACCAACCACTAACTCTCTTTAAATAGATATTTAATTACTATTCTTTATCATCGCTTTACATACATATTTTATCACGTTTTAATAAATTATGTCAATTAATTTATTAATAATTATATTTATAATATTGTTTTATTCTTAAAAATCTGCTAATTATGTTAGCAATCTCCTATGCATTAACACTGTATTACTTACAATAATATTCATACTTGCTTGCTATTATAATTATTGTACTTTAAAAGTATATCAAAAAAAACATAGTTTTGATATAAAGAAATGAAGCCAAAAGCTTCATTTTAATGTTTTAATCGAACTTAAATAAATATTTTTATTTAATTTTTTACATACGTTTTATATTTTCTTACAATCTCATTATCATTAAGTGTTATTAAATCGATATTCTCACTTTCTAATGACTCAATATCTTCATCAGATAAATCGTATATACCAGTTATATTAGCAATATATTCAACATCTTTAACATAAACATCTAAGAAATACTTTGCTATTTTAAATTTAGTTATAAGTGGCATATCCTTTAACAAAGGATCAGTAATATTATCATTTAATGTATTAATAGTTGCTACATTAAAATCAAAAACAATATCTTTTAATCCTGAATATTTCTTTTTAGCGTTTAGAAGCGCTGTAAAATTAGATTGTAAAAAGCACATATAAGATACAGTAAGTAAATTATAATGTTCCTTATTCATAAACCCTCCACTACATTTTTGAAACGTAAAATCATTGTAGCACTTTCTAAATATAAAGTCAAATTATTCATATACTTAATTGAGGTGGTATATGTTTAAATTCTTAAAAATGATATTTAAAGACTTTTTTATCTTTACTGCAGCTTATTCAAATAATAGTTTTAAAGATCCATTAACCAAAGAAGAAGAAGATAAATATTTAAAACTATTAAAACTTGGTGATAAAGAAGCTAGAAATATGCTTATAGAACACAATCTAAGACTAGTCGCACATATAGTTAAAAAATATGAAAAAAGAGAATCCGATATAGATGATTTGATATCTATTGGTACTATAGGATTAATAAAGGGTGTGGATAGTTATTCTAATCATCATAACACTAGATTAACTACATATGTCGCTAGATGTATAGAAAATGAAATACTAATGTACTTTAGAAATAATAAGAAACATTTAAAAGATATAAGTATTAATGATTCTATAGGATTTGATAAAGAAGGAAATGAAATAACTATATTAGATATTTTAAAAACTCCTAATGAAGACTTTTTAGATAATTTAAATAAAAAGGATAACTTAAATAGTCTAGATAAATACTTTAATGTATTAACTCCTAGGGAAAAAGAAATAATATCTAATAGATATGGCCTTTTTGATACAGATGAGCTTACTCAAAAGGAAATTGCTAAAAAGCTAAACATATCTAGAAGTTATGTTTCTAGAATAGAAAAACGAGCACTTACTAAAATACTACGAGAATTTATTAAAAATAATAAGGATATATAAAAATACCACTAAATGGTATTTTTTTTAAATTCATCTAACAAATCTGTTATCTCTTCTTTTGTTTTTGTTTTAAATATATTTTGCTTCAATTCTTTGGTCCCTTTAATACCTTTTAAATACCATGCTGCATGACTTCTGATCTCTAATAAAGCAACTTTTTCTGGTTTAGTTTTTAAAAGTAATTCTAAATGATATTTTATCATATCTATTTTTTCTTCTATAGATATCTTCTTAGGTAAAATACCATACTCTAAATAATCAACACATTCTTTTATTAGCCATGGATTACCTAGGGCACCCCTACCTATCATAATGGCATCGCATCCTGTTTTATCTATCATTTCTTTAGCATCATAACAACTATTTATATCTCCATTACCTATTACTGGTATTTTTACACTTTCTTTTACTTGTTTTATTATATTCCAGTCAGAGTGCCCGGTATAACCTTGTTTACGTGTCCTTGGATGAACAGTAATAGCACTTGCTCCTGCACTCTCTACAACTTTAGCAATCTCTACAGCATTAATACTATTACTATCCCATCCACTACGTATTTTAACAGTAACAGGTACAGATACACTATCAACTACACTCTTAACTATCTTATATACTTTATCAGGATTCTTTAATAAAGCAGAACCTGCTTGTGCACTTATTGCCACCTTAGGAACAGGACACCCCATATTAATATCAATAATATCAGGATGCATATTTTTTTCTATATATTTAGCAGCATACACAAAAGAATCAACATCAGTACCAAATATTTGCTGAGATATAGGTCTTTCAAAATCAGTCATATAAAGCATATCTATAGTTTTTTTATTATTATATAAAATAGCCTTATCGCTAACCATTTCAGCTACAATTAATCCTGCACCCATCTGTTTTATTATAGT
The DNA here is from genome assembly GCA_934130235.1 of uncultured Bacilli bacterium. Taxonomy (GTDB): domain Bacteria; phylum Bacillota_I; class Bacilli_A; order RF39; family UBA660; genus UMGS1613. Next base: position 105 of record CAKOXU010000043.1, on the reverse strand, counting down.
ACGATATGCACTATTGGAAATACCTGCCATAGGTGCTAAAACAACATTATTTTTAATTACTACATTACCAATCTTAAACATGTAATCACTTCCAGAATTATTATA
>CAKOXU010000042.1 GCA_934130235.1 uncultured Bacilli bacterium | reverse complement strand
CAGCTTGCGCCATAAGATGTGCACATGAATGATTCATGACACTTAATTTTGCATCTTCTTTAATATTTATCATTTTTCTTCCTTCTTTCTTTATAATATAAAAAAGGATGGTGTGCAAGGAGTCTTTATAAGACGGTACCATCCTTTTATTAACTTAATTTTGATAACGGATTTTAACCGGAGCTTATTAGCCCTCTTAGAAAGTAGTAATTAATAATGTATCTATTAGTTCTCACCATCCACTAATTCTCTTTAAGAAAACATTTATTAATCGTGTCTTTCCTCATTGATTTAACTCATATTACCACAATACTAAACAAATTTCAAGTTAATTTGCTAATATTTTATTAATTTTTTCTTTTGCAGCATCTACTGTTTTATAATCAGGCTTCATAACATAGAGTTTAGAACCTTTATAACTATAAACATAATCCATTGCATCATATCCATTCACCCCAATTGATTCAATTGACCATGAACTATTATCTTTTAACTGTATTTTAATAAGTTTAGTTATATCATCATCACTTACATTTGTAACAAATTTTCCCTTCAAAGAACTAAGTAAATTAACATAATTAGTAATTATCTTGGGACTCATTGCCTTATTTATTAAAGCAGTTAAAACTCTTTGTTGATTTTCTCCTCTCGTTCGATCTCCTTCTTTAAATGACTTTCTTTCTCTAGCAAATGATAAAGCCTTTTTACCATCTAAATAATTATCCCCTTTTTGATATACATAACCATCTTGAGAAGTAAATGCATATAAAGAATCTACTGTAATACCATCTAAAGCATCCACTATGTCAACTAATGATGTAAAATTAACTTTAACATAATAATTAATTTTAGTATCAAATAAATCTTCAATAGTATTAATACTTTCATTAATACCATATATACCTGCGTGCGTAAGTTTATCATATTCGCCATTCTTATGAAGTTTAACATAATAATCTCGAGGAATATTAGTAAGAAGTATTTCTTTTTTAACAGGATTTACCGTAATAATCATATTTACATCACTTCTAGACACTTTATTTACGTTTCCATAAGTATCAATACCTGAAACATAAATATTAAACGAATTATTAGTTACATCTACAATTTTCCCTATTTTTTCTAACTTAACATCTATTTTAATAGTTTCAATTTTCTTAAGTAATGCATATCTTTCACTATTTTCTTCTTTCAATATATCCAATTGTGCTTCTTCCATTATTATAGCACTTACTTTCTCATTATTTAAATCATTTATTAAATTTTCAGTATTATTTTCTATATTACTTGTAAATTCTACTTTTTTCTTTAGCCTACTAATTACTTTACTTAACCCTTCATTTTCTTCCGGATTCATAAAACCAATACTTTTTCCTTCAAGCTCCCTTAGCTTATTTATATTACTATTATTAAGAACAAGTATATTATAGCTTTCAGTTTTATATTCACTAAACCCAAATGACTTTAAAAAGTTCATAGTATTAAGTCCATAATTTATGCCCAAAGTCATAACAACAATTAAAAGTAGTGCAAAAAAACCTCCGAATATATTTTTTACCTTTCCTTGACTCAACAAAAGCCATCCTGTTATTAAATCTACTAGTATTACTAAAATTATAAATACTAGAAAATATTCTAACGGAAATACATTTATAAAATATACTAAACTAACCACCATAATACTAAGTATACCAATAAGTATACATAAATACTTTTTAAAACTCATACCACATTTTTTCTTATTACCATTTTTTTTCATATACATCACAATTAGAGTATACATAACTTAAGAGCAAAAATCAAGTCAATACCAAATATTTTACTCAATTCTAAATGGTCTTGAAGATGCACCATCACCTTTTGAATATGCTACTGAAGACAAAAGGTAAAAAGAAGCAACTTCACATTACTTCAATTATTGCATTCTATATGGATCTTTTTCAGTCCCAGTTCCAGAAATATATGTGATATTTGATTTTAAGTAAAAAACAGGCTTGATACCTCCACCGCTGTTTGATACCGCAATAAGCGGAGCAAAGCCTTTGATGCCTATCGCTTTACCAGTATTTGTATCTTTAGTAATTACCCAAGAGAATCCATGATCGCAAAGCCAATTGTCATAAATATAATATCTAGAACTATAAACATCAGTTATTGAATAAACCCATCCATCAGGTTTCATAGCAAAAGCATAATCGCTTATATACATGAGACCAATTTTTGCTTGATATATTTTATTTTCAACTGGATTTATAATTTCATTTTGATAAACTTCATGAGCTGTTAAATTTAAAACATCTCGATTGTTTCCACCGATTTGCCAATCTGATATTTTTATTTTATTATTCCAGCTAGTACCCAGGTAATTTAAATAATTGTTATTTAATCCATTAGTATTTGTTGAACTTGTAGTCCAATTTGTTTCTCCGGTTTTGTCCCAGTAATATCTGTTAACAAACGTCGGTTTTCTTAAATAACTATAGTAATATTTATTATCATAATTACCTAAATTATATTCTCTACCTATCATTTTATCTTCTACATACGTCCACTTTATTAATTTAACAGTATCATCAAATACTCCGATTATGCGATATAAATTTTCGTCTGGACATGGTGTTTCATTTGATCCAAAACATACAAAATTTTTAATATTATCTCCCAGTAGATAACCATCTTCTACAGATTTATCTAGTGCTTCTTGGAGTGATTCGTATTTAATACTTTCGTCATAATCTAGGGTATAAAAATCATCATCGTATGTTTCAGTATTGCAAGAATAGCCTAAGTATTGTCTTTCACCATCACAATAAAAATGAATTAAGGCATTTACGCCATCTTGTATTGAATTTCCTACGGTTGTATACCCCGCATTTTTTGCTTTTGATGTGAGAATATAATCCCCGCCACTAAACCGGTAACTATTATCGCCAGCACTATTAGTAAGGTTCGAATTATGTAATAAAAGTGTTCCACTACCAGTATATTGATCTTTTATATAATCAGATAAAAAGTATGTAGATAAATTAACTGAATAAACATTAGTTTTTCTTTGATATTCATCAATTCCATAAATCTTAGCTTTATAAATTGTTTTCGGAGTTAAATCATCAAATTTTATATTTTTATTTTCACATTCTTTATATGTTTTTCCATCATCTAAACTATAATAATATTTTGTAATATTTTGCGTTTTGCTACTTTCATTAATTTCTATTGCAATTGATGTGGCACTGCTTTCACTAGTTATGTTATCAATTGCAATTTCATCTAATGCTTCTTTTTTCATTAAAATATTAGTTATCATATTTTTTCCAAAATTAGCTGATTGATCAAAAGAATTATTTAAATAAGTTAAACTAAATGTCCATGTTTGATTTTTATATACACTGCTAGACGTAGAAGCAATTTCATGATTAACACTAATAGTATAAAAACCTACTTCTGTAGTTACGTCAAAACCACTCACGCCATTATATGTACCATATTTTAGTCCTTCTAGTTCTGTTAATATTTCACCGTCTGGATTTGTTATTGTCAAAATTATTTCTGGCATACTATTATCAATATATACAAAATTATTGGTAATAATTTGAAAGTAAACATTATATTTATAAGTAGCTGTTTTATTTGTACTGTTTGCTTTTAATTTAGCTGTTGCTGTTGTAATAGATGTATAATTATCACCATTTTCAGGTAATGTAGTTGGTGTTGCATTAAGTTTTAATGGTGATCCTAGTTCAAACTTTAAATTATCTACCGTATCTGATTTTACTAAAACATTTGTAAAAGCTTCATTTATTATGGGGGATAAATATGCAAATGTTATTCTAGCAATCAATATAACAAATATTCCGATAATCAGTGTACCTAATATAGCTAGCTTTTTATTTTTCATTATTTATCACTCCTTATATTTATTATGCTTGTTTCAAGTTGAATTATTATCCATATGATATTACTAGATTTAGTATATAACAATATCACACCTGATATTTACTTTACTATATACTAATTCTAAACCAAAAAAAAAAAAAAAAGCAACATATCCACTTTTCGTTAAAATTTAACAGTTACTTTTTTATAAGAATAATTTTTAGTTTATTTTCTTTGCTATCATGCATTCTGCGCTATCCATAGCACTTATCATCTTTTTGCCAGCTTTCTTCATTGCTTTTTTATCATTCATTAAATAAATACCACCAGCAACACCTGCCATAGTGCCAACTACCATCATAGCTTTAAACATATTTTTCATTTTTCCACCTCTATAGGTAGTATACTCAAATTTAACTATTATATACCATAGTTATTTGTTCTTTTAAACTTGTTTTTCTACCAGATGAATAATTGTTACCAACAGCTCTTTGAAAAGCAACTGGATCACCAACTAAAGTAAGGCTCTTCTTAGCTCTACTTACCCCCGTATAAATAAGTTTATTATAAAGCATTTTATAATAACTTTTTGATATTGGAAGTATTACATGAGTAAATTCGCTTCCCTGACTTTTATGTATAGATATAGCATAAGCATGTTTTATTTGTTTTAAATCCTTTTTATCATATTCAACTTTATTACCATCAAAATTAATTATTATTTTATTACCCACAATACTTTCAATAAATCCAATATCACCATTAAAAACATTATTATCTAAATCATTAACTAGTTGCAGTACTTTATCACCTTCACGATAAATATATTCTCCATATATAACTTCTTCTTTGCCTCTTTCTGATGGATTATATATTTCTTGAAGTGCATTATTTAAAGCATCAATTCCAGCATCCCCTTTATACATCGGAGCTAAAACTTGAACATTTCTTTCATCTAAACCTTTT
>CAKOXU010000041.1 GCA_934130235.1 uncultured Bacilli bacterium | reverse complement strand
TAGTTGTATATTTTTCTAGAATGGGTTATACAAAAAAAGTGGCTTATGAAACGGCAAATAAATTAAAAGCAAATATATTGGAACTTAAAACAAATGAAAAAACGTCTAATACTTTAGGCTTTTGGTGGTGTGGTAGATTTGGAATGCATAAATGGTGTATGAAAACCGAAGATATTAACATAAATTTAAAAGAATACAAAAGAATTATTATAGTATCACCCATATGGGTGTTTAGTATATGCGCGCCTATTCGAGATTTTTGTTATAAATATAGTAAAGATATAAATGATGTAGAGTATATTTATACACACTTTATGAAAAACAAATTTCTATACGTAGTAAAAGATATGGATAGGATATTAAATAAGAACCACAAAAAATATACGTCTATTTGTATTAGATTTGGTAACATAAAACAAATTGATATATTATAGTTGCATTCATTCATTTAAAAGTGATATACTTATATCAGAGGGAGGAAACATATGATATATTACAAGAAAAAAGATAATAAGATAGATAAGTATGATGTATATAAAGATTCTAAAGAATTATCAAGATTAAAGAAAATTATAATTGATAATTGTAGTGAGATAACTCATGTTAAAGAGTACAATGTTATTAATGTTCCAAATAAAAAGGGAGATTTATTTGAAATACGAAACCTAGAAAAGAAGTTGATAGATAAGCCTGAATTTGATAGTGTAAGATATGACTTAGAATATGATGTTTACTCATATCCATATCTAATTAGAATAATAGATGGGTTATTAAGTGGTAATTCAGATATGATGAAATATTTATATCAAGACTTTTCAAGAGAAATAGTACCTATAAATGAACAAATATCTACTATTTGTGATAGAATAATGGAAGTTAAAGATGAAGAAGAAATAGAAAAATTAAAATTGCGTTTAAAAGATTTAGAAAAAATTAAAGATTTAAATATTAATCAAAAAGATCCATTGATATATTATTTTAAGGTACAAGATTGTATCGAATTAAAACATATTGGATCTATAGATATTTCAGCTATTATTAAGGCATATGACTTTTTTGATGAAGATGAAGAATTGATGTTAAATGAAATTAAAAACAGCCAAAAAGTAAAAAAAATTAAATAAGCTGTTTTTTTTGTGTATTAGTGCTATAATAAAAATATAGTGGGTGTACAAACATGAAGAGGAAGTTAGTTGCAATTTTGTTAATAGTGCTTTTATTATTAATAATAATATTTATATCATTTTGTATAATAATATCTACGTCATTTAAATTGAAAGGTGATAAAGAAATATATTTAAACTATAATGATAAATATGAAGAATTAGGATATAGTACAAAATTTAACAATAAAGTAAAAATAATTAATAATATTAATTTAAATAAAATAGGTGAGTATCAAATAGTATACGAATTAAAATATCTTTTCATTACTTTTAAACGTTATAGAACTATTCATATAATAGATAAGGTAAGTCCAGTAATAAAACTTAATGGAGAAAAAAATACTGTGATATGTCCAAATGATACATATCAAGAGGAGGGATTTACAGCAATAGATGAATATGATGGTGATTTGACTGATAAAGTAAAAATAACTACTACTAATAATAGTATTATGTATGAAGTTAATGATTCTTCTAATAATATAATAAAGGTTGAAAGAATTATTGAAAAGAAGGATAATGAAAAACCCAAAATAACTCTAAATGGAAAAGACAACATTAATGTTTTAGTTAATACTGATTATAAAGATTTAGGCTATACTGTATCAGATAACTGCACCAAAGATGTAAAAGTCTCAGTTAATTCTAATTTAAATACGAAACAGGTAGGTAAATATACTATAACTTATACAGCTACGGATGATTCAAATAATACATCCAGCGTTGTGAGATATATTAACGTATACAAGCCAAAAGAACCGGGTTTTGGAACAATATATCTTACTTTTGATGATGGGCCATCATCAAGTGGATCAACCGAAAAAATACTTAATATATTAAAAAAATATGGTATTAAAGCTACTTTCTTTGTAGTAGGCTCAGGAAATGATGCGTTGATAAGAAGAGAGTTTAATGAAGGACATAAACTTGCTCTTCATACAAATACACATGTTTATTCACAAGTCTATTCATCAGTAGATAATTATTTTGCTGATTTAAAAAGAATAGACGATAAAGTATATAATATTACAGGTACAAGGACTAATATAATTAGATTTCCAGGTGGCAGTAGCAACACTATAAGTAATAGATATACAAAAGGTATAATGAATACTTTAGTACATGAAGTTCTAGATAGAGGGTATTATTATGTAGATTGGAATATATCATCGGGTGATGCTGGTGGATGTAATAATTCTAATTGTGTATATACAAATACTGTAAATAATTTATCAAAAAGTAGAGCTAATGTAGTTTTAATGCATGATATTAAATTGATAACAGCTAATGCATTAGAAAGTATTATTAATTATGCTATTAACAATGGATATAGTTTTAAAACTATAGATACATCAATGCCTATAGTTAGATTTAAATAAAAAAGTTTTAAAAAACTATTTCATTTTTTTAAATTATGTGCTATACTTATATACGTTGATGACTCCTTAGCTCAGTTGGTAGAGCAACTGACTCTTAATCAGTGGGTCTAGGGTTCGAATCCCTAAGGGGTCACCATTTATATAGTAATCACACAGTTTTTGTATAAAGAATGACGCCAGTCATTTTTTATTTTACATAATTGACTTTTTAATACAATTATTCTATAATTTATATATAAGATAGGTGATGATATGAAAAAAGGTTTTACACTTATAGAATTACTTGCGGTATTAGTAATAATGGGTGTAATTGCATTAATAACAATAGTATCAGTAGCTGATACTATAGACAATTCAAAGAATAAGACAAAAGATATACAACAAAATGAAGTGATAAAGGCTGCACGACAATATTTTATTAGCAGTGATATTGATTTAGATACTAATGGTAGTACATGTATAAATACATCAGATTTAATCAACAATGGATACTTTGAAAATAGTAAAGTAATAGATCCTACTACTAATGAACAATTACAAGGTTCAGTATTAATAACATATGATGGAACACAATATAAATATGTATATCAAAATAGTGTATGTAAAAATTAGGAGGAAATATGAAAAATAATAAAGCTTTCACTTTAATAGAATTACTTGCAGTAATAGTGATATTATCTATAATATCTTTAATAACAATAGTATCAATATCAGGAACTGTTAAAAAATCAAAAGAAAAAGTTAAAAACGTACAAATATCAGAAGCAAAAAAAGCTGCACAAGAATATTTTACTAATAGTGATATATATATAGAAGATGGTTCACAAACATGTGTAAATATCTCATATTTAATTGACAATGGATATTTTGAGGATAGTAAAGTAATAGATCCCACTACTGAAAATACATTAGAAGGCTCTATTATTATTAAATTAAATGGTAAACAGTATTTTTATGAATATAGTGAAGAAGTATGCAGCTAATAATTAATTGCATAAAAAACTATAAGTCTTCCCATAATAAAGTGGGAGGACTTTTTAATATGGAAAAAAAAGAATATCAAAAAATAGTAAATAAATATACTCCAAAAGAATCTAGATTTAAGAATGCTTTAGTAGCATTCATAACAGGTGGATTAATGGGAGTACTTGGAAATTTTTTAATCAATTTCTATTCTTATAACTTTAATATAAGTAGTAAAGATGCATCTGTTTTTATGATAATAACGTTAGTATTTTTAGGCTGTTTTTTAACATGCCTAGGATTTTTTGATAAGATAGTTAATTTTTGTAAATGTGGACTTATTATACCTATAACAGGGTTTGCTCATTCAATGATGAGTGCAGCACTAGAGTATAGAAAAGAAGGGCTTGTAACTGGTATTGGAATGAATATGTTTAAACTTGCAGGAACGGTTATTATATATGGTGTTGTAAGTGCTTATTTTTTTGGACTTATTAGAATACTGTTAGGAGTGATTTAATGACATTTAAATATAATAATGTATACGTTAACGGTTATAGTACTATTGTAGGACCATATGAATATAAAGGTCCTTTAAAGGAGTATTATGATGCTTATTGTAAGGATTTATACTTTGAATCGAAAACATGGGAACAAGCAGAAATAAATATGATTAAGCAAGGAATAAATATATTATTAAAGAAAGTATCAAAAAATATTACTGATTTTGATTTAAGAATAGGATCAGATCTTTTAAATCAAATAGTTGCGACTACTTATTCGTCTATTAATGATGATATACCTCTAGTAGGTGTCTATAGTGCTTGTGCATCAAGTTGTTTATCAATAGCTTTAGCAGCCAATATGATAGATAAAAGACAAGTAAATAATGTGATTGTTACATCAAGCTCACATAATACAAGCGCTGAAAAGCAATATAGAAATCCTATTGAGTATGGTGGACCTAAAAAGTGTTATACAACTTTTACAACTACTGGATGTGGTACTTTATATTTATCAAATAAAAAAAATACAATAAAAGTAGAATCATCAACGATTGGTAAAGTAATAGATATGGGTATAACTGATGTTAATAATATGGGAGCAGTAATGGCTCCTGCAGCTGCAGACACTATTTATACTCATTTAAAAGAAACAAATAGAGATAATAATTATTATGATTTAATATTAACTGGTGATTTAGGATGCATTGGTAAAAAAATACTTAAAGAATATATGAGTAAAGAATATAATATTGATTTAAATAATTTAAATGATTGTGGAAGTATGATATATGATATAAATAAACAAACTGTCTATAGTGGTGGATCTGGAGTCGCTTGCCTTCCATTGGTAGCATATTCATATATTTTTAAAAAATTAGAGAAAAAAGAATTAAAAAAAGTTTTATTGGTTGCAACAGGAGCACTTATGAATCCTACAATGTGTAATCAAAAATTATCTATTCCTAGTATAGCGCATGCTATTAGTTTGGAGGTATTATGACATATTTAAATTCTTTTATATTTTGTGGTTTAGTATGTTTAATAGGTCAAATAATACTGGACAATACTAAACTTACTCCAGGTCATATAACAAGTTTATTTGTAGTTATCGGAACTTTTTTAGATACATTTAATATATATGATAAATTTGTACTTTGGGCAGGCGGAGGAGCTTTAGTGCCCATCACTTCTTTTGG
>CAKOXU010000040.1 GCA_934130235.1 uncultured Bacilli bacterium | reverse complement strand
CAGTGGGTTAGATTTTAGACATTAAAAAACTTACGACACCATAATAGGTTCGTAAGTTGTATTCAATTGGAGCAAGTGAGGAGAATCGAACTCCCATCTCAGCCTTGGCAAGGCCGCATACGAACCATTGTACTACACCTGCATTTAATAGTGCATATATAAAATATACACTATTTTTTTTATTCTGTCAATGTATCAAATTGAGAATTATACAAATTAGCATAAAAACCATTCTTTTTAATTAATTGTATATGAGTTCCCTGCTCTATTATATTTCCATCTTTCATAACTAAAATTAAATCAGCATTCTTTATTGTTGATAACCTATGTGCAATTATAAAAGAAGTTTTTCCTTTCGTAAGTTTATCCATCGCCTTTTGAACTAACTCCTCAGTACGAGTATCAACATTTGAAGTTGCTTCATCAAGTATTAAAAATGGTGCATTTTTTAGCATACCGCGAGCTATAGTTAACAACTGCTTTTGTCCTTGACTTATTCCATCATTATCAGAAACAATATAATCTAAATTATCAGGTAATGTTTTAATAAAATGGTCTATACCAACTACTTTACAAGCATTCCATACTTCATCATCATCTATAGACTCATTATTAAACTTAATATTATCTCTTATACTGCCTTCAAATAGCCATGTATCTTGAAGCACCATTATAAATAAATCGTGTATCTCTTCTCGTGTTAGATCTTTTATAGACTTATTATCAATCAATATATCACCACTATTAATTTCATAAAACTTCATCAATAAATTTACCATTGTAGTTTTACCTGCACCTGTAGGCCCTACAATTGCAATTTTTTGGCCATCTTTTATTTTAGCATTAAAATCTTTAATTATAGTTCTATCACTGTCATATCCAAATACTACATTTTTAAACTCAATATTTCCTTTTAATTTTGTAATATCAAATTTCTTACTTCTCTCTCTCTTCATCTCTTTTTCATCAAGAAATTCATATACACGCTCACTAGCTGCACCTACACTTTGTAAAGATGTCATTGCTTGAGCCATTTGGGACAATGGATTAGTAAATAGTCTTACATATATCATAAAAGCAACTATAACACCAAAAGTAATACTATTATTGATAACGAGTAAAGCTCCTACTATACATACGGCAACATATCCTAAATTACCAATAAAGCCCATTATAGGTGGCATCAATCCTGATAAAAAAGCACTTTTTCTGTTTGCTGTATACAACTTATTATTTAAATTGTCAAATTCTTTATTAGCCAATTTTTCGCCATTATAAGCCCTAACAACATTATGTCCAGAATATATTTCTTCTATATAACCATTCAAATTTCCTAAATGTTCTTGTTTAAGTGAAAAATACTTTTGAGAATTTTTTAATATAAGTGCCATAAAAGTAAAGCCTATTAAACTAGACACTATAGCAGTTATAGCCATAATAGAATTTGTTATAAACATCATAAATATAGATCCAATAAAAAGAGTTAAAGACGTTACCAAAGTCGCCAAACTATTATTTAAGTTTTGTGAAATAGTATCTACATCATTTGTAATTCTAGACAATATATCTCCTGTTTCATTATGATCAAAATATTTAAGCGGTAACTTATTTATCTTATTACTAATTCTCGTTCTAAGTTCCTTAGCAAAATTATTTGAAACATGAGCCATTATATATGACTCTATATAATTAAATATTGCACTTAACACATATATGATTATCAAAAACAAAGCAATACTTTTAATTTTATTCATATTTATGTCAGATTTAATTATTTTATAAATAGCAGGATCAATATTATCTATTTTTTTTAGAACATCATCAGTATTGCCTTCTTTATATTGCTCCATTAACTCCTTAAATTCTAATTTAGAACTAGATTCTATGTCAGGATCCGACATAATATTAGAAACAACTTCTTCATTTATCCTTGGAGAAATACCTTTAGTAATTTCATCCGTTATATCTGATAGCTTATTTGGAGAAATAAGTGAAAATATAGCACTAACCATAGCAAGAAAAAGAGCAACTATCATCAACACTTTCCATTCATTAATGCCACTTATTAACCTTTTCATAGACCCTTTAAAATCTTTTGATTTTTCCATTTTACCATGCATTCTAGGCATTATTTAACTCCTCCTTTGATAGTTGTGATAAAGCAATCTCCTTATAAACTTTACAATTTTTTAATAACTCATTATGAGTTCCTATTCCAACACATTTTCCTTTATCTAATACAACTATTTTATCAGCATTTATTATTGTTCCTATTCTTTGAGCAACTATCATACAAGTCGCATCTTTAGTATATTTTTTTAAAGCCTTTCTAAGTACAGAATCTGTTTTATAATCCAAAGCAGAAAAAGAATCGTCAAAAATATATATTTCAGGATCTCTTGCAATAGCACGGGCTATAGCAAGTCTTTGCTTTTGACCTCCGGATACATTAGTTCCTCCACTAGCAATATAAGAGTTTACTTTATCAGGCATATTATTTACAAATTCAGATGCCTGAGCTACCTCTATTGCCTCTTCTACCTTATCTTCAGCTATTACTTTATCACCATAAGATACATTAGATTTAACCGTTCCAGTAAACATTACAGCTTTTTGAGGAACATAACCTAACTTTTTATTCAATGATTCTTGTGTATAATCTTTAACATTTATACCATCAACTAATATTTCACCACAAGTAGCATCATAAAACCTAGGAACTAAATTTATTAAAGTACTTTTACCACTTCCTGTTGAACCTATAAAGGCGATAGTTTCTCCCCTATTAACTTTAAAAGAAATATTCTCAAGCAAATATTCATCTGCATCGGGATATTTAAAACTTACATTTTTAAATTCAACAACACCTTGTAATTCTGTTTTAGAAACATCATTACTTCCATCTACAATTGATAAAGGCTGATCCAAAATTTCATTAATTCTTTTAGCTGAAACCTGCGCTCTTGGCCATATCATAAAGATGAAAGCTAACATTACGAAAGACATAATAACTTGCATTCCATAACTTGAAAATACGATCATATCACTAAACAAACTGATTTTGCCGCTTATGGTAGCACTTTGAATTAAAAATGCACCAATAAAATATATACCTAATGTTAAACCATGCATAACAATATTCATAGCAGGATTTAAAATAGCAAAACACTTTTGATTAAACATTTGATTCTTTGTAAGATCATTATTTACTTCCTCAAATCTATCTTGTTGATATTTTTCAGCATTAAAAGCTCTTATTACACGTATACCAGTTAAATTTTCTCTAGTAACACCATTAATTCTATCTATTAATTTTTGAACTATACTAAATCTTGGCACAACTATAAACATAAGAGCACTTATAATACCCATAAGCACTATAACACACCCTAAAGTCAACATTGACCATTTAACACTCTTATTTATTATTTTACTAACAGCAAGAAATGCCATTATAGGAGATCTAAATATCATTTGCATTCCCATAGCTATAAACATCTCTATTTGCGTAACATCGTTAGTAGTACGTGTAATTAAACTACTAGTCTTAAATTTTTTAATCTCTTCGCTGCTAAAAGAATTGACCTTTTTAAATATTCTACTCCTTATAAGTAAAGATGAATTAGCTGCTACTAAAGAAGAAAAATATCCGACTATAACAGCTGTTATTAAACTGCCAAAAGCACACCCTAGCATGTATGCCCCTTCAATTATTATATCCTTAATAACCGTATCATCCCTTTGTATTAGACTAGTAATACTACTCATATAATCAGGAATCATAAGTTCTAAATTTACTTGAACTATTACAAGTAAAAAACTGATAATTATCAGTGCAATATTCTTTTTACCTAACTTTTTCAATAACTTAAACATTTTATCACCTCATACATTATATACTATTAAAAACAATTTGTCATTAAAATACACAAAAAATTCACAAAAAAAACCCATAAGGTTTATTTGTTATACATGTCTACTCTACTTGGTAAATCCTTAGCTTTAATAGCAGTTTTCTCGTTAAAAAGTAATTCCTGACTTATATTGAAAGCTTTTGCTATAAAATCAATATTTTTACAAGTTAAATTAGCATCACCATTTTCAATTGTACTTATATAAGCCATTTTGAATTTTGTCTTATTTGCAAATTGTTCTTGTGTCATACCGTTTTGATACCTATACCATTTTGTATTTAATCCGATTAGTTCCATCGCTGTCATATTAAACCTCCCATATTTATATATATGCTAAATTGTTAATTTAAAACTTGTTTATATATAAATTATAAAGATTTAGAATAATTTTTTTAACACCTTTATATCTTAATAACATAAATGTTATTAAGATATATTGTAATAATATCTAAAATAGTATATAATTATAATAGAAAGGAGGTTTTATGATGGATCAAAATAATAATTTAAATAATAGTCAATATAACACAAACAATACGCCTAGTAATTTAAATAATAACCAATATAATATGAACAATATACCTAATAATCAAAATTTAAACTACACGCAAGTAAATAATATGAATAATGCTAAAATCAATTATCCGGTTAATCCGCCAATTAACCAAAGTACAAATGAAACAAATAATACAGTAGTTAATCAAGGCATCACTGAAACAAATAGTAATCAAAATTTAACAAATAGTACAATGACATATCAAAGCAATTACAACAATCAACTAAACTTATCAGTGCCTAAAAAGAAAAAGTTTAAATGGTATATACCAGTTCTATTTTTTGTCGCTTATATTATTATTACTATAGCGAGAACGGCCATTAAATACATTTCATATAATTATGATGATGAGTCAGCCAATTATCAGTTATTAATAAACATATATCAAAAGTCAGGATTAGTAGCTGTATTATGTGCATCAGCAATTTCAATATCACTTATTGTAGTAATTTTAATGTATCTGCGCACAACACAAGATGAAAAAGATCATACGGATGCATTGATTAGTAAAGCAGATTCATTAGATGAAAAATTATTAATAGCTTATATTGGAAATAACTATGAAAAAATCATTAAAGAAAAGTTCTCTTTTTCTATGTTATTCTTTAGCTTTTTTTATACATTTTATAGAAAATTATTTATACCAACCACAGTATTTTTGTTAATTTTTAGTATAATTTTAAATTTTTTACCTGACCCAGCAGCAAATTTTATATTTATTGTAACATGTATAATCTTTGGTGTATACTTTAACAAATTATATGTTATTTATGTAAAAAAGAAAATAGAAAAAATTAAAATTAACAATCCTAATGCTGATGAATATGAATTAATTAATATATGTAAATCCAATGGTGGCACAAGTGTTTTATTAATGATAGTATATTTTATATTGTACTTAATATGTGACTATATATGTACAAATCTTTTTTCACGTATATTATCTTCATAAAAAAA
>CAKOXU010000039.1 GCA_934130235.1 uncultured Bacilli bacterium | reverse complement strand
TTTTTTGATAGAATCTTTAATCTATACTTTTTTTTCTATTTGTTATATAATAAATTTGGTGATTTTATGTTATATACATCTACAAGTAATAAGTTTATAAAGGAAGTAAAAAAGCTTACAGATAAAAAATATAGAGATAAGACTGATTTGTTTTTAGTAGAAGGTGAACACTTAATTATAGAAGCCTATAAGAAAGGTTTTTTAACTAAAGCTATATTAAAAGAAGGTTTAACACTTGATATAAATTTTGATTGCGATTCAGCAACCGATAATGTATTAAATTATATAAGTGAGATGAAAAATACTACTTGTATTGGTATATGTAAAAAAAAGCAAGGAATTATAACTGGAGATAAAATACTTATATTGGATGGTATACAAGATCCTGGGAACTTAGGTACAATTATTAGAAGTTGTGTTGCGTTTAATATTAATACAATTATTTTAAGTCCAGACAGTGTTGATGTATATAACCCTAAGGTAGTAAGGGCTACTCAGGGAATGATATTTAACATAAATATATTATATTTACCTATAGTAAATGAAATAAATAAGTTAAAAAATACTGGATATAAAATTTATGGTACTAAAGTAACTGGTGGTGAATCTTTATCCAATTTTGAAATAGATAAAAAGTTTGCTATAATAATGGGCAATGAGGGAAAAGGCGTAAGTAATAGTATATTAAATATGTGTGATAAATATATTTATATACCAATGAAAAATAATGTAGAGAGTTTAAATGTGGCGATCGCAACCAGTATAATTTTATATGAATTAGGTGATTAAATGGATAAAGTATTTATTGGAAGATTAGTTAATACTCATGGCCTTGGTGGTGAGGTTAGAATATTATCTAACTTTGAATATAAAAATATAGCTTTTAAAGTAGGTAATGTATTAAGTATTAATAATAATGATTATACAATATTAAGCTATAGAGTACATAAGTATTATGATATGGTTACTCTTTCTGGAATTAATAATATTGATGAGGCATTAAAACTTAAAAATTCAAATGTATATAGTTATAAAGAATATTATTCTGGATTATTATTAAATATAGATTTACTAGATATGTTAGTTTATTGTAATGGTAAATTAATAGGGAAAGTAGATGAAGTAGTTAATGGTAACAAATATAATATGATTAGAGTAGGTAAAAGTTTAATACCACTTATTGATAATTTTATAGAGAATATTGATAGTGATAATAAAAAAATAAATATTATATATATGAAAGGACTTATTGATAATGAGGATTGATGTTTTAAGTTTATTTCCACATATGTTTGATGGCTTTTTAAATGAATCTATTATAAAAAGAGCGATTGATTCTAAAAAAGTAAGTATAAATGTAATAAATTTTAGGGATTATAGTACCGATCCACATAAAAAAGTAGACGATTATCCATATGGTGGTGGTGAAGGTATGGTACTTATGTGTCAACCTATATTTGATTGTATAGAATCCATTAGAACAAAAGAATCTAAAATAATTTTATTAACGCCACAAGGAATTACATATAATCAAAAATTTGCTTATGATTTAAAAGATGAAAAACATTTAATATTTATATGTGGTCATTATGAAGGATTTGATGAGCGAATTAGAACTTTAGCCGATTATGAAATAAGTATTGGAGATTTTGTTCTTACCGGTGGTGAAATACCTAGTATGGCAATTATGGACAGCATAATAAGACTAATAGACGGTGTCATTAACGAAAAGTCAAGTCAAAATGATTCATTTAATGATAATTTATTAGATTATCCTACATATACTTTTCCAAGAGAATACAAAGGAATGAGAGTTCCAGATGTTTTGTTAAGTGGTCATCATGAAAATATAAATAAATATAGAAATGAAGAAAGAATAAAGAGAACAGAAATTAGAAGACCTGATTTATTAGAAAAGAAGTGAACTTATGAAACCTAAACACTATAATATATGCAAAAGAACTAATGACGGCGGGCTCGTAATATTAAATGTTGATACTATTAAGGGATTTGATATTACTCCCAAAAATAGTATCAAATATGATGGTATTGTTGTAAATAAGATGGTGATTGTAAATCCATCATTTGTAGAAAAAATAGTTAAGCGTAAAATTAAATTAAAACTAGAAAAATATTTAAAATTAATCATCAGTTTAATTGATGATGATTCATCTGGAGATGCATATAGAGAGGCTTTGAACGATTTGACTAGATACAAAAGTATATTGGATCATAAATATAAAAAGTATTTAGATGAGAAATATTTGAATGTACTTATGAAAAAAATACAAGTTGTTGAATATGAATTAAAAAGTAAAATACTGTGTGCTGATACTATTGGAACACATAAAGCTAGAAGATAGGGGATTTTTATGGATTATAGAAAAGAAATGGAAGAAATATACAATAAAAGTATGAATAATAGGTATGGTATAGAAAAAGAAATTGAAGAATTAAAATCTGATTTACTCAATAGAACAGCAGAAGATGCTAAATTTGATTATTTAGATTATCTTTGTGAAAAATTTTTAACTACAAAAAAAGGTTACCATGTTGATAGAAATACAGGAATTATAGTAAAAGATGGATATCATATTGAAAATGGAATGTTTGTACCAGACGGATTTAATTATATAGATGGTAAGTTTATTTCTGAAGAAAATAACAATAAAAAATAAAGTAGTCAATTTGACTACTTTTATTTACAAATAATTTAAAGTATGCTAAAATTAATATAGGAAGTGATTATATGGACGATACTAAAGTTTATGATTCAAAAGAGGTTCAGAGTGAGTTAATTTCTGAGACTATTAAAGATGTTGCTCTTATTTTAGAGGAAAGAGGTTATATGCCAGTTAACCAAATAGTTGGTTATCTATTAAGCGGTGATCCTGGGTATATTTCATCTCATAAAGAAGCAAGAAGTAAAATCACTAGATTTGATAGAGCTAAAATAATAGAAACATTAGTTGAAAGCTTTTTAGAAAAGTAATGAGATATTTAGGATTAGATCTTGGTACTAGAACTTTAGGTATTTCTATGTCCGATTTAACGAAGACAATAGCAACTACATATAAGACAATCCGATTTAATGATAGTGATTATGAATCACTTATACCTCAAATTAAGTCTATAATTGATGAATTTGATGTTGAGAAAATTGTATTAGGATATCCAAAAAATATGAACAATTCTATTGGTGATAGGTGTTTAACAACAGAAAAATTTAAAGAATTGGTAGAAGATAAATTAAATATTGAAGTAGTTTTACAAGATGAAAGATTGTCTACAGTAGAAGCTACTAATTATTTATTAGAGGCGGATATGTCTAGAAAAAAAAGAAAGAAGAAAGTAGATAGTGTGGCTGCTAATATTATTCTTCAAACATATTTAGATAAAGAAAGGTGATAAAAATGAAGGAAGAAACAATGACTTTTAAAGTTATAAATGATGAAGTAAAAGAAGTAGAATGTGAGGTTTTATTTACTTTTGAATCAGATGAAACTAAGAAGAATTATATAGTTTACACTGATAATACTATTGATGAAGAGGGAAATACTAAAGTATATGCTTCTATTTATACTCCAGATCAAGATGAAACTAAATTAATGCCAATTGAGACTGAAAAGGAATGGAAAATTATAGAAACAATTTTAGATGAGTTACAAAATGAAGCTGCTAAAAATGGAGGAAATGAAGAGTAGTTTTACTCTTTTATTTTATGAAAAAAGTAGTAATTATAGTCTTATCTATATTAAGTTTTCTTATTTTGTTATGTTGTGTTTATTACAACATTAATATAAGGGCAGTTGGCGGTAAAAAAGATGTTGAGTTTAAAGTAGATACTGGTAGTACGTATTACACTATAGCTAATAAGTTAAAAGAATCGAATTTAATTAGAAATGAATTTTGCTTTAAATTGTATGTTAAATTTAATAAGGTTAATGATATACAGGCGGGTACTTATAAATTAAATACTAATATGAGTGTCAAAGAAATTGTAAAATTATTTAGCAAAGGTAATACATATAATCCTGATGCGGTTATTATTACTTTTAAAGAAGGTATTAATATGCGTTCTATTGCAAAAACAATTTCTACATATACAAATAATACAGAAGATGATGTATTTAACTTGCTTAAAGATTCTTCTTATCTAGATTCTTTAATAAATGAATATTGGTTTATAGATAATAGTATAAAAAATACAGGTATTTATTATTCTTTAGAGGGATATTTATATCCAAATACTTATGAGTTTAAGAATAAGAATGTATCTGTAAAAGAAATTTTTAAAGTTATGTTAGATGAAATGGATAAAAAATTAACACAGTATAAGACAGATTTAGTTAGTAACAAATATAGTATTCATGAAATACTTACATTGGCTTCAGTAGTGGAACTAGAAGGTAAGCATGCATCTGACAGAGCTATGATAGCAGGAGTATTTTATAATAGATTAAATAAAAATATGCCATTGGGTAGTGATGTTACTACTTATTATGGTTCACGTGTGGATATGAGTGAAAGAGATTTGTATGAAAAAGAATTAAATGCTAATAACGGTTATAATACTAGGAACAGTAATATGGCAGGAAAATTACCGGTTGGGCCTATATGTATTTCTTCAATCGATTCTATAAAAGCAGCTTTATATCCAGAGTCTAATGATTATATTTACTTTTTAGCAGATAAAAATGGTAAAGTATATTATACTAAGACTTATCAGCAACATATTTCAAAACGTAGTGAGCTTATAGAGGCTGGATTATGGTACACATACGAATAGAAGATTTAGAAGAATATGCTAAAGAAAACAATATACCTATTATGATGAAAGATGGTATTGAGTTTTTAACACGTTATATAGAAAATAATAATATTGTAAATATATTAGAAATAGGCACTGCTATTGGATATTCTTCAATAAAGATGGCCATGGTTAATAATAATATTAGAATTACTACTATTGAATCAGACTATGAAAGATATTCTATAGCCTGTAAAAATATAGATAAATTTAATTTAAGTAATAGAATAAAAGTTATACATGGCGATGCATTAAATATCGAATTAAATGATAAATTTGATTTAATATTTATTGACGCTGCTAAAAGTCAGTATATAAAATTTTTTACTAAGTATTGCCTAAATTTAAAACCAGGAGGAGTAATTGTATCAGATAATTTATCCTTTCATGGACTTGTAGAAGATGATAGTAAAACTCATAATCGTAATACAAAGCAATTAGTAAAAAAAATCAGGAAATATATAGAGTTTTTAAAAAATAATGAAAATTTTGATACTACATTTTATCATTTAGGAGATGGAGTATCAATATCAATAAAGAAAGACGAAGAATAAACTTCGTTTTTTTTTGAAAGTTTTGTGAAATTTAATAAATAAAAAAGGAAATCAAAGATATTGCGA
>CAKOXU010000038.1 GCA_934130235.1 uncultured Bacilli bacterium | reverse complement strand
AAAAAAAATAAATGGGTAAAAGAAGAACCTTTAGCAGTCGCACCTGATAATTGTTTTACAACAAAACTATGGGAAGGCGATGAACTTACAAAGCTTAATGAAAAGTTTAATACAAACTATACTTCACCAGTAGTAACAATAACAGGATATACCTGTGGGAGTAGTTTTAAATCAATGGATGATGACTATATAATTAACTACAATAGTGATGGTAAATATCCTAAAATGGTTGTACCAAGTGAACTACCTGTAATAAGACCAGAAACAATAACTGTAAATGCAAATATACCAGCATGTGAATTTATATTTGGCAAAGGCAAAGAAGCATGTGAGAGTAAAGAAAATATGCTAAATGCGCTTGAAATGACTGAAACTGAATTTGGCAATTTATTTATAGATACTATGGATACTATAGATGAAGTTGAAGAGGGAAAATTTGTTTACTATTTACTTACTGATTATACAACGAAAATTGTCGATTCAACAAAATATCCAGTAGTAGGGATAACTGGATATATGGAAGGAATTGATGAAGTTGATTTAAATAATATTGAAATATTATCATATGCCTTTCAAAATTATGCTTGGGATAAAATAATTTTACCATCAACCTTAAAAGCTATAGGCGAATATACATTTTCACGTAATAAATTAACGAGCTTAACAATACCAAATGGCGTAACAAGTATAGGTGTAACTGCTTTTTCCCTAAATCAACTAACGAGCGTAACAATACCAAATAGTATAACAAGTATAGGAAATTCTGCATTTAATGGTAATCAATTAACAAGCGTTATAATAGAAGGAAAATGTAGTACTAGTGATTTTGAATCATATCCAAGGAGTTCACCATTTGGATGGGCAGATGGATATAGTGATGCAAATATAGTATGGAAAGGTACAAATTGTAATTAAAGAGATATTATTAAATATTTCTTTTTTTAATATTTATAATATTTTTATAATATGGTATAATGTATTAGGTGAATATTATGAGAAAAGATAATCCAAATATAACTTTTGATGAGTTGTTTAAGAGTGTTTGTGAATATATAAAAGGTGAAGAAGAAAGGCATATGATAAGTAAGGCTTATTTATATGCATATGAGCACCATTTTGGTACTGTAAGAAAAACGGGCGAGGATTATATTACTCATCCTTTAAACGTGGCTTATATATTGTCTGATATAAATGCTGATTATCAAACTATATGTGCGGCTCTTTTACACGATACTATAGAGAAGACTGATGCTACAAAAGATGATATTATTAATGAATTTAGTTATGAAATAGCTAACTTAGTGGATGGAGTTACTAAAATAAATAAGATTAATGTATCTGGTGATAGTGATGCAATGCTTGCTAATCATAGAAAAATATTAGTTGGGCTTACTGAAGATGTTAGAGTTATAATTATAAAGCTTGCTGATAGACTTCATAATATGAGAACTTTATGGATACTTAGTGAAGCTAAACAAAAGGAAACTTCTAGGGAAACTCTTGAAATTTTAGTGCCTATCGCACATAGACTTGGTATGAATAAAATTAAAAGTGAATTAGAGGATTTATGTTTAAGATATTTAAAACCTAATGTATATTTTGATATAGTTGAGAAGTTAAATCAATCTAAGTTGGAGAGAAATGCTAATGTAGAATTAATGAAAGAAAAAATTACTGAGTTATTGAATGAACATTCTATTGAGCATAAAATTAAAGGGAGAGCTAAAAGCATTTATAGTATATATAAGAAGCTTGATACTGGTCGTAGATTTAGTGATATATATGATTTACTCGCACTTCGTATTTTTGTTGATACTGAACAGGATTGTTATCAAACTTTAGGTATTATTCATTCTAAATATAGGCCTATTCCTAAAAGATTTAAGGATTATATAGCTATGCCTAAGGAGAATGGATATCAGTCTCTCCATACTACTGTAATAGGTGAGGCTGGTGGAACATATGAGATCCAAATTAGAACTTATGATATGGATAAGTATGCTGAATATGGTGTAGCTTCTCACTGGGCGTATAAAGAAAAAAATAAGAATTTAATGCAGTCTGCTATGGAAGAAAAATTACAATTTTTTAGATCTATTATAGAATTATCTGATGAGGAAAATGATGAAGAGTTTATAAAGAATGTAAAAGACGAAGTGTTAAATAAGATTATTTATGTATTTACACCTAAGGGAGATGTAGTTGAGCTTCCATATGGGTCAACCCCTATAGATTTTGCATACCGTGTTCATTCTAAAGTGGGAGATACTATGATAGGCGCGATTGTAAATGATTCTATAGTACCACTTGATTATAAGTTAGAAGATAATGATGTTATAAAGATAAATACTAATAAAAACTCTGTACCATCGCGTGAATGGATAAAGATGGCTTATACAGCCCATGCTAGAAATAAAATTAAGTCTTACTTTAATAAAATAGATAAAGAAGAAAATTCTAAAATAGGTGAAGAATTATTAAATAAAGAATTGAGAAAGAAAAAAATATCTAATGATGAATTTTTTACTAGTGAAAATATAAATAAAATAATTACAGAATCTAAATTAGGAGATTTAAATGAGGTATATATAGCTATAGGATCTGGTAAATTGTCTGTATTGAGTGTTATTAATATGACTATTAATAAGACTATTAATAAGACTAAATCGAAAGAGGAAGTTATTCTTGATAAAATTAATAATAATATAAAGTATGATACAAATACTAAAAATGATGTATTGGTAGAAGGTATAGATAATATTAAGGTTAATATAGCATCTTGTTGTAAACCTGTATTTAATGATTCTATAGTAGGATATATTACAAAGGGAAATGGTATTACCATACATAGAAATATATGTCCAAATATAAGTGATACTGAAGAAAGATTAGTTAGTGTTAAATGGAATTATGAATCAAATAAGAAGTATTCTACAAATATTAAAATTTGTACTACAGATAATAAAAATGTTTTAATTGATATTATTTCTAAAACTTCTACTACTGATATATTAATTCAAGGAATTAATTCTATTAACTCATCTGAGTACTATTTATTTGATATTTCCTTATTGGTTAAAGATAAGGAACAGTTAGATAAATTTATTGCAAGTTTAAATTCAATACCAAGTATTGTATATGTAGAGAGGTTTATAAAATGAAAGCGTTAGTACAAAGAAGTGGCAATTCCAGTGTAAGTGTTGATGGCTCTGTTGTAGGGCAAATAGAATATGGACTTGTTGTATTTGTAGGATTTACAGATACCGATAGTATAACTGATATTGATTATATTATAAAAAAGATAGTTAATTTAAGAATATTTGATGATGAATATGGAGTCATGAATAAATCTATACTAGATGTAAATGGTCAGATACTTAGTATTAGTCAATTTACATTATATGCCAATACAAAAAAGGGTAATAGACCGAGTTATATAGATGCTATGAAGGGTGAAGAGGCAAGTAAACTTTATAATATTTTTAATGAAAAATTAAAAGAATATACAAAAGTGAAAACCGGAGTATTTGGTGCAGATATGAAAGTGTCTATTGTAAATGATGGTCCTGTTACTATCATGTTAGAAAGTAGGTAATTATGATAAAGAATAAATTGGATTATAAATTAGTTAATGTAGCTTTAATAGCTTTAATAGTTTTTTTAATATATAAAACGGGTTCTGTATGGTCTAGTGTGCTAGGAACTGCATTCAATATATTGTTTCCGTTTTTAGTTGCGTTTGCACTTGCATATGCTATTTATCCTTTTTTAAGTTATATGAGGAGTAAAAATATACCTAAATGGTTAGGTATAACTATAATAATAGCGCTTTTAATAGGATTAGCTTCTATAGTCATATATTTAATTACTACTATTATGTGGGATCAGCTATCCTTATTATTTAATAATATAATAACATTTATATCTACTTTAGATGCTAAGGATTTTGATATAAATATATCAGGTTTAGAAACTAGCTTAGACACATATTTTTCTTCAATATTATCTAAGGTAGGTGATTATGTATCTAATGGTGCTATTAATATTGTTAATACATCTGTAGATATTGTATCTAAAATATTTATAGTATTTGCATCATTTATATATTTCTTAATTGACATGGATAAAATTAGAAGTGAAATAAAGTTTTTCTTTAAAAAGAAATCTTCTAAGACATATAATTATGTTAAAACACTTGATATACAAATGAAAAAATATCTAAGTGGTTTAGTTGAAATAATTATAATAACGCTTATTGAGTATACACTTGCTTATACTATAATAGGACATCCAAATGCTATACTTTTAGGCTTTTTAGCAGCGGTTGCTAATTTAATACCTTATTTTGGAGGTATTATGGTGAATATAGTTGCATTTATAACTGCAATAGTAATATCACCATCGTTAATGATTAAAACAGTTGTAACATTTGCACTTTTAAGTACTATAGATGGATATGTTATAAATCCTACTGTATATGGAAAAACAAATGATATACATCCTTTATTAACTATAGTAGCGCTTTTTGCGGGAGGAATATTATTTGGAATATTGGGTGTATTTATATCTTTCCCATTGACACTTATAATAGTTACAACTTATAAATATTATAAAGGTGATATAAGTAAAAAAATAGAACAAATGGAAAATAAAAAATAGTACTTGCAAAATATTTATTAAAGATATATACTAGTACATATATTTTTGGAGGTAAAAATGATACAAAGGGCAAAAGGAACGTATGATATATATGGTGATTATGGTAAAAAAGTATTGTATGTTAATGAATTAATTGAGGGTTTAATGGAAAAATATAATTATGAGTATTTTGAAACACCTGTATTTGAGTCGAGTGAATTATTTCACAGAGGTGTAGGAGAAACTACTGATATTGTTGTTAAGGAAACGTATGATTTTAAAGATAAAGCTGATAGATCTTTGACTTTGAGACCTGAAGCTACTGCTGCAGTAGTTAGAAGCTTTATAGAAAATAAAATGTATGCTAATCATACAATTCCTGTAAAGGCATGGTATAATGCTCCTATGTTTAGGTATGAAAGACCTCAATCAGGTAGATATAGACAATTTACTCAATTTGGAGTTGAAGCATTTGGATCTAATGATCCAATGCTGGATGCTGAAATAATAAGTATACCAGTTAATTTATTTAAATTATTAGGTTTAAAAGGTATTAAAGTTAATATAAATTCATTAGGTGATAAAGAATCAAGAGAATCATATAGAGAGGCACTAATTGAATATTTTAAACCATATATAAAAGATTTGTGTGAAGATTGTCAAGAAAGATTTATTAAAAACCCATTAAGAATATTAGATTGTAAAATAGATTCTAAGAGTGATATAGTAAAAAATGCACCTAAAACAATCGATTATTTAAATGAAGATAGTTTGAATCATTTTAATAAAGTAAAAGAGTTTTTAACGAGTATTGGAATTGAATATGTAGTTAATACAAATCTTGTAAGAGGATTAGATTATTATACTCATACTGTATTCGAAGTAGAAGCTGAAGTTGAAGGCTTTGGAACACAAAATGTATTGTGTGGTGGTGGCAGATATAACAATTTAGTATCTACATTAAATGGTCCTGATACACCTGCTGTTGGATTTGCAATTGGTGTTGAAAGACTTATGTTAGCGCTAGAAAAAGAAAATATAGATTTACCTATAATAAAAGAAATAGATGCATATATAATTCCTATGAGTATAAACGAAAAAGATTTTGCTTTTAATGTTTGTACCAATTTAAGATTAAATGGTTTTATAACTGAAATAGATTATAATAATAGGAATCTAAAAAATAATTTTAATGCTGCAGATAGATTTAATAGTAGATATGTAATATTAATTGGAGAAGAAGAAAAAAATAATAATTATTTAACTATTAAAAATAATAATACTAAAGAATCTTATAAAGTTAAATTAGATGATGTAATAGATTTTTTTGATGATAATTTAAATTAATAAAAAACAAGTTATTTTAGTAAAAAAATACTTGTTTTTTT
>CAKOXU010000037.1 GCA_934130235.1 uncultured Bacilli bacterium | reverse complement strand
TATCATGATATAATAAATTTGGAAGGTAGGAAAGAGGGTGAAATAATGAAAGAAGCAGCTGGAGAAGCTAATATGACAATAGTAACTGTAGTATTAATAGCTATTGTTCTTGGTGCAGGTACTTTGATTGTTACTAATATAATGAATGGTGTAAAAAATAACAGTTCTACTACATGTGCAGAAAAAGGTGGCGCATTGGATGGTAGTAAATGTATTGACTCAAATGGTAATGAAATCTAATATAATAAATAAAAGTCTAATGACTTTTTTTATTTTGTTTTATTGCAATTATCTTTATTTATGATATAATTATAATAGTTATAATAGGTGATAATATGAGGCAAAGTATTGGATATACAGCAACTTTAAATATAGTTATAATTTTTATATTGATAATTTTTGCTTTTATGTTTGGAGCTCTTAGTTATTTTAGGGCTTACAAAGTTGGCAATTCGTTGGTGTATAGTGTGGAAAAATATGAGGGATACAATCATTTATCTGAAAAAGAGATATCAAATAAACTGTATGGATATGGTTATTCTCAAGTAAAAATAGATTGCGCTAATACAAATGGCAGTTGTATACTTATAAACGGCAATGATAATTCAGTTAGAATTACTGATGTTGTAAATACAACGGGAAATAAAGGCTATTGTGTTTATTATTGTGACGATGGAAATAACTATTATCATTATCGTATTGCAACTAATATGTTTATTAATTTGCCATTGGCTGGAAATATGTTTTTAAAAGTTTATACTAACTCAAAGAGTATGTATGATTTTGAATCTGCTATAAAATAGGAGTGATTTAATGAATGAAGCTTTAGGAAATGCTATGCTTACTAAAATTATAATTTTTATAATAATTGTTGTTATGTTTTTATTTATAGGCGCATTGTCGTATTCTAAAGCCTATAAAGCAAAAAACAATATTATAAATGCTATAGAGAAAAATAGTGGATATGAAACCGCTATAAGTGATATAAATGAATCGTTGTTTACAATGGGCTATTCTAGCGCTAAGAATGATTGTAATTTAATAGATGGATTTGATATGGTGTCTAATCAGAACTATGGAGAAAATAGCAATTTTGATTATTGTGTTTATAAGAAGTGCTTAGGTAATAAAATTAAGAATACTAATCGCTGTGATGATAAGGGTGAGTATTATAAAGTTGTAACATATATGGAGATTAATTTGCCATTAATTCATGAAGCGTTGAAAGGTAAGGTTACTGGAGAAACAAAAATATTAAATAAAAATTATAATTATTAAAAAGGGGAAATAATATGAATGTTATAATTGCTAATAAAAATAAATATTTATTAGAAAATTTAGGTATAGATATTATAAAAGAATTGGATGGAGAATTTGATGTTGATACAATTATATCTACTTTTCAAAACTTTTTTTATCAAAGGATGATATTAGATATAACTGCATTAAAGGATTATACTGATATTAAAACTTTGCAAAAATTATCTATATCATTGGATATGAATAAGCTGATTTTACTATTAGATAATACGCCTAGCACTGTAAATCCTACTTTTGTGTCTAATTTGGTATCTATGGGTATATATAATTTTGCTAAAGATGCAGAGGGAATTGGATACTTATATAATACACCTAATACATATAGGGATGTAGCTCAATATCATCAATTAGAACCTACTGTTGAGACACAGCCTGTTAAGCAGATAGAACGTGTGAATGATGTAATTGAACAAACTAGAATAATAGGCATTAAAAATATAACAAAGCAAAGTGGTGCAACTAGTTTGACATATATGATGAAGAAAGAGTTAAGTAAAAATTATAGTGTAATAGCAATCGAATTAGATAAAAATGATTTTAATTATTTTTCAGATAAAGATATGATTTCAACATCAAGTAGTGCGATAGGAACTATAATTAACAATAATAAAGATAAAGAAGTAATTTTGATAGATTTAAACAATAGTATGATGGCGGAGGGATTTTGTACTGAGATATTGTATTTGATTGAGCCTTCAATAATTAAATTAAATAAATTATTACTATTAAATTCTAGTATATTTGGTACTTTAAAGAATAAGAAAGTTATATTAAATCAGAGTCTTCTTACAAATAATGATGTGGCTACTTTTGAAGGTGAGGCAAGTATAAAGGTGTTTTATAATTTAATTCCTTTAAACGAGAGAAGTGCTAATTTAATAGAATTAAATAAAATGTTAATTAAATTAGGTTTTTCACGTCAACAGAACAATATTTAGTTGACAAAACGCCTATAAAAAAAGTATAATGTATATATGGAGTTGAACTATGAAAAAGAATAATTATAAAAGAGTATTATTGTTTGCTACATTGTTATTTGGGGTTTTTATGATTATGCCTAATAGTGTAATGGCTGTAAGTAAAGTTTCATGTGGAGGAATAGATAAACTTCCGCTAAAGATTCCACAGTTATCAACGCTTGTTATTAGGGCTCTTCAAATAGCTGTGCCAATAATACTTGTTGTGGCTGGGTCTATTGATTTAGCTAAGTCTGCCGCTTCTGGAAAAGAAGACGATATGAAAAAGTATAGAAAGTTGTTCTTTAAAAAGTTAATAATAGGTGTATTAGTATTTTTTATAATAGCTATTACTAAATTGTTAATAAGTATAGTTGCAGACGGCAATAAAAGTCAAAAAACGATGAGTGAACTTGATGAAGTTATTGATTGTGTAGATTGCTTTACAAATTATAAATCATGTACTAAGAGTGATGGTTAATGGAGGTGAAAAAAATGAATAAAAATGTAAAAAAAGTATTATTTTTAATGGTTTTAGTTGCTTTAATGACAGTTACAACTCCAGTATTTGCTAAAACTATTTCGTCATGCGATGTAGCTTTTGGATCAGAGGCTATAATTGATTATAAGATACCTCATACTGTTTCATTAATAGTTAAAGCTATTAGAGTGATAGTGCCAGTAATACTTGTGTTATTGGGTATGATTGATTTAGTAAAAGGTATTACTGCTGGAAAAGAAGACGAAATAAAAAAAGGACAAAGTACTTTTATTAAAAGATTAATAGCAGCAGCATTAGTATTCTTTGTTTTTGTAATTGTACAATTATTAGTTAGCTTAGTAGCTGATTCAAATGATAAACAAGGGATTTCAGATTGTATGAACTGTTTTATAAACGATACTTGTTCTTATAAATAGTGGGGGATAATTATGATTAATGCATTAAAAAAGATAAATAAGGGCGTTTTGACTATAATCTTATTTATAATTTTACTACCTATAATTATTCTTATTCTTTTGGCAATTATTCAAGGATGCAGTAATAGAAAAATTTCTCATGAGGCATATGAAACTAAAATGATTTCGGCTGCTACAAAGTATTTTGAAGATAATAAAAGTTTACCTGCTTTTGGTGAGGTATCTGAGGTTTCTCTTGATACTCTGGTAAATAAGGAATATATTAAATCTACTTTGGATTTAATCGGGGATGATACTTGTAGTGGAATGGTATATGTAAGAAATAATGGTAATACTGATAATGTATATAATTATACAGCTAATTTAGAATGTAAGGATTATAAGAATGATACACTAAAAGATATACTTTTAAATAATGTAGTAAGTAGTGGAAATGGATTATATAATGTAGATGGTGTTTATTATTTTAAAGGTGATGAAGTTAATAATTATATTACTTTTTATGATAAACAATACCGTATTATGTCTGTTGAAAATGGTTTGGTTAAATTAATTCGTGTTGAAACTAATGATTTGGGTTCCAAAATATGGGATAACAAGTATAACAAGGATGCTGGATATTCTTACGGAAAGAATATTTATGCTGATAGTCAAATATTAAAGAGCATAAATAAAGATTATAATACCGATAAGTTTATAAGTGCTGAGGCAAGAAAACATATTGTTGCAAATAAAGCTTGTATAGGAAAAAGAAAAATAGGCGACTATACTATTTCAAAAATTATTGATTGTTCTGAATTGTTAGAAGGCCAAGTTATATTTTTGCCTACAGCAAGTGATTTTGCTTTAGCTTCTACTGATCCCGATTGTACATCTTTGAATTCAAAGTCATGTAGAAATTATAATTACTTAAAAAAGATTTTATATTCTTCATGGACTTCTAATACTGTTAGTAACAATACTTACCAAGCATATTATTTGCTAAGTGGTACTATTGAATATCAAAATGCGAATACGTATAATGAATACAATGTTATTATATATATAGATGGAAATGAAAGAGTTTTATCTGGAAATGGAACCGAAACAAAACCATATGTAATTGGTTAATTGTATTGACAAAATATATAAAAGAATATATAATTAAATTAGTTTGGAGGAATTGAAATGATTTTAGCAAAAGCTTTGATGAGTGCAGAATACACTTGTGGCGGAACAGGATTAGTATTTTCAGGAACATTCCCATATTTAGTCTCATCTTTAGTAACTATTATTAAAATAGTAGTTCCAATTTTATTAATAGTCTTTGGATTATTGGATTTAGCAAAAGCAGTGGTGGCTGCAAAAGAAGATGAAATTAAAAAGGGACAAAATACATTTGTTAAAAGATTAATAGCTGCTGCAGTTGTATTTTTATCAATACAAATTGTACAAGTAGTTATAAGATTCGTGTCTAATAATGATGTATCAGTAGCACAATGTTTTAATTGTTTTATACATGGTGATGTTAAAGATACTTCTTGTGAAGAACATGATGGTTAGAAGATAAAAATAGTTTTAATTTAAGTACAAATATGTTGATTATTTGTGCTTTTTTTGTTATAATTATGATATGAGTGAATTTGTAAATAAAATAAGTGAGGAGGTGCTTTGAATATGGTATTAAGTATTGGATCAGAAATAGCTGGTTGGTTTACTAATATGATCAGAACATTCTTTTTTTCTATTGACTCTATAATATATAATGCAATAGAGAAAGTGTATGACTTGTTTGAAGTTATAGCTACAACCACAATTATGTCTCAAGATACTATAGCGAGTTTGGGAGATCGTATATATGATTTATTAGCTATATTTATGATATTCAAGGTTACTTTATCTCTTATTACATATGTAGTAAGTCCTAATAGTTTTAATGATGGTAAAACTGGTATAGGTGCTTTAACTAGAAATGTAGTACTAGTATTAGCTTTATTAGTATTAGTGCCATATGCATTTAATTTGGCTTTTAAAGCACAAAAAGTTGTTTTGGCCGACAATATAATTCCAAAACTTATATTTGGTGATAAAACTACAAATGGTAGTATAACAAACGCAGGAGAGAAAATGGCCTTTATAGGAATGAGCGCTTTTATATATCCTGATTCATCAGTTGTTACTGATTGTGCTGATTTGGTAGTGAATGGAAAAATTAATGACAAGTGTTCTGGATGGACTGATAATAATACAACTGACGGTAAAATAACGTCGGATGTAAAAGAGGCACCATATAAGTCTCTTGGCGAAGTGTCAAGTGCGTTGACAAATGATGACAAAGATCAAAGTGTATTTACTGGAAAAGATATTGGTAATTATGTTACGGGCTTTAATGAAAGTAGTTTTGATTTAGCTTATAGAACTAAACTAGTTACTGCTAAAACAGTAGAGGGTAATTATGTTTTTAACTATAGCTTATTATTATCAACTGTTGTTGGTGTAATTATATTACTCTTATTAATTAACTTCTGCATGGATATAGCTGTACGAAGTATAAAATTATCTTTTTTGCAATTGATCGCACCAGTTCCTGTCATTTCTTTTATAGATCCAAAAAGTGGCAAAGATGGAATGTTTAAAAAATGGTATCAAATGTGTTTTAGTACATATTTAAGTTTATTTATAAGATTATTTATAATATATTTTGTAATATATATTATAAACCTTATTGGAGATTCTAATTTAACTAATGTTGTTACTGGAGAACAAGTAACTGGCTTTTGGCTAAAACTATTTATGATGATAGGAGCATTAATGTTTGCTAAACAAATGCCTAAAATTTTAGAAGGATTGGGAATCAAGATGGATTCTGGCGGATTTACTCTTAATCCACTTAAAAAAGT
>CAKOXU010000036.1 GCA_934130235.1 uncultured Bacilli bacterium | reverse complement strand
TACAAATTGTAATTAATAATTATTAATTGTTTTAAAAAGGCTATCATTTAATAGCCTTTTTGTGTTAAAATAATACTGGTGATGTTATGGAACTTATAATAGGATCTCATGTATCTTTTACTAAAGATAAACAAATGCTAGGAAGTTTAGAGGAAGCTTTAAGTTATGATGCTAATACTTTTATGTTTTATACAGGAGCTCCTCAAAATACTAATAGATTACCAATTAATGATGAATTAACTAAAAAATGTTTTGAAAAAATGAAAGATTATAATATTAATATAAATAATGTTATTGTACATGCTCCTTATATAATTAATTTGGCTAATTCTAAAAATTATGATTTTAATGTTAGATTTTTAACTGATGAAATTAAGAGGGTTGAAAATTTAGGTGTGAATAAACTTGTATTACATCCTGGATCACATGTAGGATTAGGACAGACTGTTGGAATAAATAATATTATTGATAGCTTGAATGTTGTGTTTAAATATAAGAGTAATGTTATAGTATGCTTAGAAACTATGGCAGGGAAGGGTACTGAGTTAGGTAGAACGTTTGAGGAGTTAAAAGCCATTATTGATGGTGTTGAAGATAAGACTCGTGTTGGCGTATGTCTTGATACATGTCATATTAATGATGCAGGGTATAATTTAACAAATTTTAATTCTATTTTAGATTTATTTGATAAAGTAATTGGTCTCGATTATTTAAAAGTAATACATGTAAATGATTCTAAAAACGAAATGAATTCACATAAGGATAGACACGCAAATATTGGTTATGGGACTATTGGATTTAATAATATTATCAATATAGTTTATAATGAACGCTTAAAAGGAATTCCTATGATATTAGAAACTCCTTATATAAATGGGAAAGCACCTTATAAATATGAAATTGAAAGTATAAGAAAAAAAGAGTTTAATGAAGAATTAATGGATATTTAAAATAAGTATCCTTTATATTTTGCTTTATAAAATTTTGTAAGATCTTCAATTTTTTGATAACTTGTATTGTTTATATTCTCTTTTAAATTTTTTAAATATGGATTTTCATCTATTAAGATATCATCTATATTATTTTTTATAAGACTATATATATATTTTAGTTCTTCATTTGACAGCTCAATTTCATTTTTATTGGCAAATTCTTTTAGTTTATTGATATCTAATTTATCAATATAATTTTTAATTAAACTTTTCATATTATAATATATGAGTAAAGTTTAAAATAATGAATAAAATAAATAGTAGGTGAACTTATGAAGAAGAAGATAAACAAGTATAAGTATTATAAGAAGAAGATTAATATAGAAAATATAATTGAAAAAAGATATAAGATATTAATTGTATTAATAATAGTTTTAATGATTATTTTACTTGGGAGACTTTTCTTTATCCAAGTAATTCGAAATGATTATTATTTAGAAAAGTTGGATTCTCTAACTCTTAATGTTATAGAAGGCGATTCTGCTCCAAGAGGTAGAATTTATGATAGAAATGGAAATCTAATTGTAGATAATAAGGCTGTAAAAACTATTTATTATAAAAAGGTAAGTGGGACAACTTATAAGGATCAAGTTAAAATTGCGTACAAGCTAGCTGAATATATAGATGTTGATTATTCTAAACTTACAGATAATATGTTAAGAGAATTTTGGGTATTAAATAATAGCGCTAAAGCTGATAAAAAAATTACCAAAAAAGAGTGGAAAAAGTTAGAACTTAGAAAGCTTAGTAAGGAAGACATAGAAAGGCTGAAAAAAGAAAGGGTAACTGAAGAGGAATTAAGTGAATATACAACTAAAGATAAGGAAGCTTGTTATATATTTAACTTAATGAATAAAGGGTATTATTATACTGAAAAAGTAATAAAGAATGAAAACGTTACTGATTATGAGTATGCTGTAGTAGCAGAAAATATAGATAAGTTAAATGGTGTAAATGTTAAGCTTGATTGGGAAAGAGAGTATTTATATAATGATACCTTTAAATCTATTTTAGGTAGTGTTTCATCTTCGACTAGTGGTGTACCATATAATTTGAAAGATTATTATTTAAAGAAAGGATATAGTTTAACTGATAGAGTCGGTATAAGTTATATTGAATATCAATACGAAGATTATCTTAAAGGTGAGAAGGCTACATATGAATTGAATGATAATGGTTCATATACTGTTCTTACTGAGGGAAAAAGAGGAAACGATATAGTACTTACTATTGATATAAAATTGCAACAAGAGGTAGAAAAAATACTGGAAGATGAGCTTATAAGAGCTAAAGGAGAGAGGTATACTGATTATTTTGATAAATCATATGTGATTATAATGGAGCCTAAAACAGGTGAAATACTTGCAATGGCTGGCAAACAAATACTTAAAGAAAATGGTAAATATGTAATATATGATTATACTCCTGGAGTGATAACTGCTTCTGTAACTCCTGGTTCAATTGTAAAGGGTGCTTCTCAAATAGTTGGATATAATACTGGTGCTTTAAAGATTGGAGAAATAAGATCTGATGAATGTATCAAGATTGCCGCAACTCCTAGTAAGTGTTCTTTTAGAGAATATGGAAGAATTGATGATGTACAAGCACTTAAATATTCTTCTAATACTTATCAATTTAGAACTGCTATAAATGTTGGAAAAGGTAAGTATGAATATAATAAGCCTCTTGTGATAGATGAAAAAGCTTTTGATACGTATAGAAATACTTTTAAACAATTTGGACTTGGAACATATACTAAAATAGATTTACCAAATGAATCATTAGGATACAAGGGAAGTAATCATTTAGCTGGATTGCTTTTGGACTTTTCTATAGGTCAGTATGATACTTATACGCCAATACAAATAGCGCAATATATGTCTACAATAGCCAATTCCGGAACAAGGGTTGCTCCACATGTTTTAAAAGCGGTTTTTGATAGTAATGAGGATACACTTACTAAGTTAATTTATGAAAGTGATGTAAAAAAATTAAATAGTGTTGAAACTAAAGATAAATATATGAGTAGAGTTCAAGAAGGTTTAAAAGCTGTAATGGGTCCAGGTGGTACGGGTAGAGGTTATATAAATGAAAAGTATAAGCCTGCAGGAAAGACAGGAACTGCTCAAAGTTTTTTAGATACTAATAAAGATGGAATGATAGATACAGCAACTACAACTGCTACATTTGCAGGTTATGCTCCGTATGATAATCCAGAAATTGTATTTACTGTTATTTCACCTGATGTAGCACCTGAAGAGGTGAGTTATTATAGTACAAGTAAAGTAAATGCAAGAATAAGTCAAAAAATTAGTGAAAAATACTTTGAAATTTATGAATAATTTGTTATAATATATAGGAACTTATGAAAAAGGAGGAGATACGATGGCAAAAAAGGGAGAAGTTAGACAAAGAATAACTCTTAAATGTACTGAATGTAAAGAAGAAAACTATCGTACAGAAAAAAATAAAAGAAATACTACTGATAGATTAGAATTAAATAAATATTGTCCAAAGTGTAAAAAGAATACTGTACATAAAGAAGCTAAATAAAATTTGGGAGGTAAAATATGTTTAACGTTAATGATATAAAAAACGGAATGACTATCCTTTTTGAAGGAAATATATATACTGTACTTGAGTTTTCACATGTTAAGCCTGGTAAAGGTGCAGCATTTGTTCAAGTAAAACTTAAAAATTTAAGAACTGGTTCTATAGTTGAAAAGAGATTCAATTCTGGAGTTAAGTTGGAAAAAGCAATGATTGAAAAAACTGGAATGCAATTCTTATATGCAAGTGGCGATATATATAATTTCATGAATATGGAGACATATGAACAAATAGAATTAACAAAGGAACAATTAGGTGATAATGTTAATTATTTAAAAGAAGGATTGGATGTTTTAGTATCTTTTTATCAAGGTGAATTATTAGGTATTATATTACCAGCGCAAGTTGATTTAGAGGTAATTGCTACTGAACCAGCTGTAAAGGGGAATACTACAAATAATGCAACTAAGGATGCTACACTAGAAACAGGATTAACTGTAAGAGTTCCTTTATTTATTGAACAAGGAGAAATTATTTCAGTTTATACTGAAGATGGAAAGTATGCATCTCGTGCTTAGATTAAATTGTAATATAATTTAATCTTTTTTATTGTGTAAAATACGATTTTATGATAAAATTAAAGTATAATGGGTGATAAAATGAAAGAAAAAGGGTTTACTTTGGTTGAATTGGTAGCTATAGTAGCGATTCTAGCTGTTATATTTGCTATTAGTTTTCCTAAATTACAAAGTCTTACAAATAAGACGAAAGATGGTAGTTTTGAATCTATAGAGAAAAGCTTATGTGATTCTGGAAAAGAATATATGTATCAAAATATTACTTATTACAGTAATATAAATACTCCTGGAGCTACTCTTAGACTGAATGTAAGTACATTAATTACGGATGGTTTTGTACAAAATGATGTAATTAATCCGAAAACTAATAGTGTGATTACTGGTGGAATATTAAATTATACAGTAAGAAGCGATAAATCAATAGAATGTACATATGAGGAGTAAGGAGGGGTATAGTGATAGAAATAGGAAATGTTGTTAAATTAACAGATAACAAGAATTATATTGTTGCAAATATATTAGAATTACACAGTGTTAAATATGCGTATTTAATAACTGAGGAGGAGCCTGTACAGGTATTAGTGGCAACTATAAAAGATGTAGCTGGAACATCAATTTTAGAAGAAATAAAAGATAGTAATGAGTTGGATTATGTTTTGAATCAGTTTGCTCTTGCTACTAATGAATAATTCAAGGAGGGTTATTTATGGATTTTGAAAATGAAAGAGAAAATATTGCAAATATGATGGAATCATATAATGTTGAGGCTAATAGAAGAGATAATGCAATTGAATCTAAAAAAGCAGAGGGAAAAGCTTTAGTAGACGATAAAATTAATGAATTTCAGGAACAATATGATGAATTTGAAAGACAAATTAAGGATGCTAAAAATAGATTAGAAAAATTAAAAGAACAAAAAGAAAACGATATAGATAGGTATGTATCTAGTTATTCAAATAATTATTATAATGGAGAAGATTCAAGAATTAGAAATGATTTGGAAAAAGAATATGGCAAGAGAATTGCTGAATTAGAAAATTATATTGATTATCTTGAATCAAGACGAAGAGAATCTAGAACTACTTATGGAAAAGATGTTTATGATTTGAAACAAAAGAATATTGAAGATATTAAAGCTATAGAAAAACATAGTAATGTTTATAGTAATGTCGATTTAAGAATGCGTGCTTATGAGAAGGATATTGTTAGAAAAAATTTAACATTAGCGCGTGAAAAACTAAATACAGAGTTGTTAGATCGTCAGAGCAAGATATTAGAGTTGAAAAAAGAGATAGAAGAAATTAGTACTGTTGAATTAGAGAATCAATTAAATAAAGCAGAATCTATATATGATGAGATTAAATTGAGAATTGAAAATGGAATTCCTATTGTGGGAAATGGTCATGAATTAAAAATGTCTTATGAGCTTTCAAAGAGATTAAAAGAAGCAATTGATAGAACTAACGTACAACGTGATGACAAGATTGAACAATTAAATTCGCTTATGAATGAAATGAATGAATTAACTGATGTTTTAAATGATTATGATGCTGCAATTGACAGTATGAAATATACGGAGGAAGAATCAGCATCATTATTAAGGAGTTTAGCGCCTTGGGAACAAGAAGAACTTGATAGAAGAATTAATAAAAGTAAGGAAGTTCTTGGAGAAAAGACAAATGAATTAGAAGAAATTTTAAATGAAGATAAAATAGACCCTGAGGAGTTGGTTTTCCCAGAGGAATCTACTTTAGAACCACCTGAAATTCCAAATAATTTAGAGTTAGATTCATTTAATATTGGAAATGTTCATGCGCCAGAGGTGCACTCAGGTGATGAGAATTTACAACAAGTTTCTGATATAGAAGTTGATAATTTAAATTCTGCATTAAGTGGTATGTTAACTGACATATTAGAAAATGTTAAGTCTCTTAAGAGAATTAAACTTACAAACAATGATGATAATATTTCATTAGAAGTTAATAGAGAATTAGTCGCTAATGTAGAAAATCAAAAGGGATTGAAGCTTCCTAATGGTAATTATATTAATGCTGCATCTTTATGTTCTGCAATAGAAAATTATAAGAATAAAATAGCTGAAAAAGCTTATCAACCAAAAACTTATGTGGTTAAAGGTATATCTAAGGCATATACATTGACTAAAGAAAATATAAAGGAATTAAAGAATATGGTTTGTATGGCTAGTAAAATATCTTTAATGCCAAATATGAATAATGATAAGAATGTAATAGCGTCAGAATCGATGTTGAAAGCAGGTGTACCTAAAGTAAATCAATTGTTAGGTCAGCCTATAAGTATTCCTGATGAATTTGCTGATGAATACGTTTCATTTAGAGATTTAATGACTATTTTAAATCAAACTTTTGCAGAAAAAAAAGAAACATGGCGTGATAAATTAAAAAAATCTTTAAGTAAAGAAAATATAAAAAATAAAGTTAGTGAGATTTATAACAAAATGAAAATTTATATTCCAAATAAGGAAGATTTAAAGAATGCCTTTGATTTATACGAATATGCAGATAACAAAGACACAAAAACAAAATAAGACTCTTT
>CAKOXU010000035.1 GCA_934130235.1 uncultured Bacilli bacterium | reverse complement strand
TATTTGTTAACACTTTTTTCTTTATTGAATATATTATTATGAAGAAAAGATTAATATTTATGAATATATTTTAAAAAAACTATTATAATAAGAGTAGTGAGACCACTACCACTATCACTATACTTAGTGGTGGTGTTTATATAGATAAGAGACTATTTAGTCTCTTTTTAAAAGGACTAAATGTTGTAATCATTTAGTCCATATTTTTCTTCTACAGTATCAAAAAATAAATGAGTTTTTATAGGATTATACGTTAAATAACCATATACTATTAAAACAATAATTATTAATACAAAAGATATTTTTTCTAGTTTTAAATTTTTTGATTTTAGTATATAATAACTAATAATTTGTGATATTATTATACTTATAATCATTATTGATATACTTAGAAACATGCTTTCGCCAAATTTGTTATAAAGTGGTAAAAACATTACTAAATATATAGGTACTATTGCGGTTGATGATATAAATAGATTAAACACAAAATTATTGTATCTAATATTTTTCTTGTATAGTATTATATATTCTATTACACCATTTATAAGAATTGGTACAGTAAGTATTTTCATATGTTCCCATATAGATTCATTTACTGGAAAGAATATAGCAGTTAAAGTACAAGGAAAAACATCATAAACAAAATGTGATATGAATGCTAGTGCAGTAATAATAAAAACTGAAATAATTTTTAATTTTTTTAATTTTTCTCTCTTCATATTACATATTATTCTCTTTTTTGACGTAAATATGTATTTTTTTTAAAATAAAAAAAGGAAATTATAAAGTTTTGTCGTATATTAATATTAGGACATGTTTGGAAGTGATTTTATGCGTTTAGATAATTCTAAAATAAATGAAATAAAAAATAGTGTTGATATTGTAGATATTATATCTAGTTATATTCCACTTACAAACAAGGGCAAAAATTATTTTGGTGTATGTCCATTTCATGATGATCACTCTCCAAGTATGAGTGTATCAAGAGAAAAACAGATATATACATGTTTTAGCTGTGGCGCGACTGGTAATGTGTTTAAGTT
The DNA here is from genome assembly GCA_934130235.1 of uncultured Bacilli bacterium. Taxonomy (GTDB): domain Bacteria; phylum Bacillota_I; class Bacilli_A; order RF39; family UBA660; genus UMGS1613. The sequence goes on along the minus strand of CAKOXU010000035.1, from coordinate 6,027 downwards.
TGTTGAGGATTATGAAAATATTAGTTTTATTGAGGCTTTAAAAAAAATAGCAGACCAAGGTGGTATAAATGTTGAAATAGATACTAATTATAAAAAAATAAATAAGTATCAAGATTTATATGATATTTATTCATTAAGTCAAAAGTTTTATACTAATAATATCAATTCAAAAGAAGGAATGAGTGCCCGCGATTATTTAAGTAAGAGAAGTATTGATTCTGGTATCATTAAAGAGTTTGGCATAGGTTTATCTTTGAATAAAAAAGATATGCTCACTACTATTTTGAAAAAAAAGAGTTATAGTGATGAAACGCTTATTAAAAGTGGATTAATAAATGAAAATAATTTAGAACTTAATGATGTATATAGAAATAGAATTATGTTTCCTCTATATGATTTGTCCGGGAAAATAGTAGGATATAATGGAAGAATTTACAATAAAGAATCAGAGAATAAGTACATAAATTGTAAAGAAACTCCAATATTTAAAAAAGGTGAACTTTTATATAATTATCATAGGGCAAAAGAAGCAGTACGAGTTGAAAAGAGAGTCATTGTAGTAGAAGGGCAACTTGATACTATTAGACTTTATACTATTGGTATTAAAAGTGTAGTAGCTACACTTGGAACTGCTTTTACTAAAGAGCACGCTATGCTACTTAGAAAATTATCAAGTAATATAATTTTATGTTTTGATGGAGATGCTGCTGGTTTAAAAGCAACTAAATCTGCAATAGAAGAGTTAACTAAGGTAGGTATAGAGCCTAAAATAGTTCGATTATCTGATAATTTGGATCCAGATGAATACATTTTAAAAAAGGGTGAACTTGCATATAAAGATAATATTAAATCAGCTATGAATATAATGGAGTTTAAAGAAAAATCTTTGAAAAGTGAATATGATTTGAATGATACTCGTGAGCTTTCACTATATGTAAATGATATGATAGAGAGTATAAATAAAATTGATGATGATATATTAAAAGAGATAAGTATAAATAAACTTAGTAAAGATGCACAGATTAGTGTTGATTTTATAAAAAGTAAATTGACTAAAAACAAGCCTGTTGTTGTTAAACAAAAGAATATACATATGGACAAGTATATGAAATCTGAAGCATATATTTTATATTACATGCTTATGTCTAAAGATGTAATTAAAATGTATGAAAAAAAAATAACTCGTATGCCAACTTTAAAGTATAGGCAACTAGCGTTTATGATAGACTGTTTCTATAAAGAAAATGGATATATAGATGTAGCTGATTTAATAACTTATTTATCTAATAATGATGAAATGATTAATACATTAGGAGAGATTAACAGATTAGATATTGATGATAAAATAGATTATGATATGTTAAATGATTATTTTGAAAATATAAGAAAGTATAATGAAAAGAAAACTGTTAATATGTATAAGGAAAAAATGAATCAGACGGCTGATTATAAAGAAAAATTAGAATATGCAAAAAAGGCTATTGAAATAAAAAAGAGGAGTGAAGAAGATGTTAGATGAGATAAAAACATTTGATGAAAGAAAAAAGGAATTAGTAGAAAAGGGAAAGAAAAAAGGATTTATTACATATGAAGAATTAGCAGCTTCATTAAAAGGCTTAGATTTAGATGTAGATAGCCTAGATATTTTATACAATGCATTTAATGAAAATAATATTGCTGTAGTATCCGAAAATGAATCCAATGATGAAGGTGGTTCTGAAGATAAGATTTTATTAGATGATGAGACTTTGACTAAAGACCTAACTATTAATGATCCTGTAAGAATGTATTTAAAAGAGATAGGTCAAATAAAATTATTATCTTTAAAAGAGGAAGGCGAACTTGCTGATAGGATTATTGCTGGTGATGAGGAAGCAAAAAATATATTAGCTGAGGCTAACTTACGTTTAGTTGTATCAATTGCAAAAAGATACGTAGGTCGTGGGATGCTATTTCTAGATCTAATACAAGAAGGAAATATAGGACTTATGAAAGCGGTTGACAAGTTCGATGTGTCTAAAGGTTATAAATTTTCAACATATGCAACATGGTGGATTAGACAAGCCATTACACGTGCTATAGCCGATCAAGCTCGTACTATTCGTGTGCCTGTACACATGGTTGAGACAATTAACAAGTTGGCGCGTATTCAAAGGCAACTAACTCTTGAATTAAATCGTGAGCCAACTGAGGAAGAACTTGCTAAAAAAATGAATACTAGTGTAGAAAAAATTAGAGAAATATATAAAATTAGTCAAGATCCGGTGAGTTTAGAAACACCAGTAGGCGAGGAAGATGATTCACATTTGTCTGATTTCATAAAAGATGAAAGAAGTTTATCTCCAGAGGAGTTTGCAACCAACGAAATGTTGAAAGATGAAATATCACAAGTTTTAGAGACGTTAACAGAAAGAGAAGAAAAAGTTATTAAACTTAGATTTGGTCTTCAGGATGGCAAACCAAGAACATTAGAAGAAGTTGGACAAATGTTTGGCGTTACTCGTGAGAGAATCCGTCAAATTGAAGCAAAAGCTCTTCGCAAATTACGTCATCCATCTAGAAGTAGAAAATTGAAAGATTATATGGGTGGATAATGAAGTTATCACATAGATTAAACGTGGTCGCTTCTTTAGTAGATATGAACACTAGAGTTATAGATGTTGGATGTGATCATGCATATTTGGATATTTATTTAAGTATGTATAATAATAATACTTGTATAGCTATAGATAAAATTGATATAGCAGTTGATAATGCTAAAAAAAATGTTAGTAAGTATAACTTAGAAAAAAAAATTAAGGTACGTCTTAATGACGGATTGGATAATATTAAGATTAAAAAAACAGATAACATTGTATTAAGTGGTTTAGGAGCATATACTATTGTTGGTATATTAAAAAATCATGAATTATCTGATACTTTAATTATATCTGCTAATAACAATATTGAGTACTTAAGAAGAGAAGTGGTTAAGTTAGGATTTTATATAGATACAGAAGTATTTATAACTGATAATAATAAAAAATATGTTATTATTAAGTTTAAAAGAGGTTATGTAAAGTATAAAAAGACTGACTATATAGTTGGGCCAATTTTAAGAAATAACAAAGAATATAAAGAATATTTATTAAACAAATATTATAAAATTTTAAAAAGAATGACATCATTAAAATTAAAGATTAAAATATATCTCATTATTTTAAGAATAAAGAGAGCTTAAAATTAAAAAATTACACAAATTTATGTGTAATTTTTTATACAAAAAATGTTGGATTATTTGTATTATCATTAATACTGTTAATGTCATTTGTATTATTTTCACTATTACTGCTTGAATTAGTATTAACATTGTTATTTTGTCTTCTAGTGTTTTTTATATCAGTTTTTTTAAACTCATTCATTACTTTAAACATAGTTTTAGCATTTCCTACCATTGGTTTTACTTGTTGTATAAGTGGTATTGCTTGATTTGCTACATTTAATACTTTTTGAGTACCTCCTAACAGACTAGAAAAGGATGCATTAGCTCCAAATATTCTTGAAAAAAGTCCAACTTTAGGTACACTAGCAGCATATGGATATGCCGTATAAAAATAAGGATTATAATAATTCATAAAAATCTCCTTCTATTTTCTAAAATATTATATGTTTTTACGTAAAAAAGTTTTCTATTTTAAAAAAATGTGATATAATTTATATTGTAAAGAATAGTAAGGTGGTGCTAGAGTGGATAAAACAAATAAAAATAATTTAATAAAAATTCCAGTGATTGGCTTTATAGCTAATATAGCTACAGCAATTGTATATTTGTTTTTAAAACTAAGCATTTTTGTATATAGATTTATTAAGTATGTATGGTATGGTATTGCAACTCCATTTATTTTCTTAATTACTATAATTACAAAAATAATACTTAAAAGAAAAGAAATGGATGTAGATAAATTAAGAAAACAAAGTCAGGCTATATATGAAAAAGATAAAAAAAGAGAAGAAAAACATAAAATAGATTTGAGTTCATATAAAAATGAAAATATAAAAGTAGAGAAGAAAACATTTGGAGATTATCTTAGTAATTTCTTTGAGGGTATTATTAATATCCCAAAACGAATTAAAAACAAGATTACAAATATGGGAATAGTTAAGAGTGCAATTAATAAAAAAGCTTTTAATTCTAATACTATGTTGGTGGACTTTTCTACAGAAGACGAACAAGATGAGAATAAAGGACAAAGAGTAATATGGGAATATGTTGCCTATACAAAAGATGGAAAAAAGAAAAAGGGCTATTTCAATGCATATTCGCGTGTTGATGTACAGAGCTTCTTAATAGGTGAAGGCTTAATTGTATATAGTGTTAGGACTAGTAAACTTATACAGTTATTACATAGCTCTATAGGAGGAACACGTGTTAAATTTAAAAATAAAGATTTAATATTCTTATTAGCGCAGCTTTCTACTTATATTAAATCAGGTATTACTTTAGTAGATTCTTTAAATATTTTAATTAGGCAAATAAATAAAAAATCATATAAAGAAGTTTTAAGAGAAATTACTTATGACTTAACTGTTGGTGAGAGTTTTTCATCAGCACTTGAAAAAAGAGGAAATGCTTTTCCTAAGTTGTTAATCAATATGGTTAAAGCATCTGAATTAACAGGTGAGCTACCAGAAGCATTAGACGATATGGTTAATTATTATACGGAAACAGAAGAAGCAAGAAAACAGATGATAAGCGCATTAACTTATCCAAGTATTGTATTTATTTTTACACTTGCTGTTGTTACTTTTGTAATGATATATGTTGTACCTAAGTTTGTTGATATTTATAAATCCATGGATGAAAATACTATACCAGCATTTACTTTACTTGTTATTAGTGTTAGTGATTTTGTTAAAGCTAATATAGTAAAAATTCTTATAGTTATAGTGATTATTATTCTTATAAATGTTTATTTGTATAAAAATGTCAAAAGTATTAGAACTATGTTCCAGTACATAGCCATGCATATACCAGTAGTTAAACAAGTAATCATATACAATGAAGTTACGATGTTTTCGAAAACTTTTGCATCCTTATTAAGTCATAATGTTTATATTACTGACAGTATGGAAATATTAAATAAAGTAACAAATAATGAAATATATAAGATGATGATATTAGATACAGTTGCTAATTTAGCTCGTGGTGAAAGAATTTCTAAGGCTTTTGAGAATCAGTGGGCTTTTCCTGTTCCAGCATATGAAATGATTGTAACTGGTGAAAAAACTGGTCAATTGGCAGAAATGATGGCAAAGGTATCAACATATTATCAGAGTTTACATAAGGATACTGTTACAAAAATTAAAGCATTAGTAGAACCTTTACTAATAATATTCTTAACATTCTGTGTTGGCGTAATATTATTAGCAGTCATTATTCCAATGTTTAATATGTATCAGCAAGTTCAAAATTTAGGGTGATTAAATGGAGTTAAGTATTATAGTATTGTTTTTTATAGTGGGAAGTATATTTGGATCATTTTATAATGTAGTAGGGTATAGGCTGCCAAATGGTGAATCCTTATTATTTCCCTCATCTCATTGTACTAAGTGTAAGCACAAGCTTACTCCATTGGAATTAATCCCTATTTTTTCTTTTATATTTTTGGGAGGCAAATGTAAAAAATGTAGAGAAAAAATATCCTTATTTTATCCTGTAATAGAACTATCTAGCGGGGTATTATTTGCCCTATGTTATATTAGATATGGCTTTAGTGTAAATTGTTTAATTTCAATTGTATTTATATCTATGTTATTAATAATCATAGTAAGTGATTATCTTACTATGATTATTCCAGATTCTGTACTAATATTTTTTGGAATACTTATATTGTTAATTAGACTTATTTTCTTTGGTATACAAAATGTTGCAATTGCATTAGTACAAGGCGTTTGTGCATTCTTATTTATGTTAATACTAAAAAAACTCGGCGATTTTTTATTTAAAAAAGAAAGCATGGGCGGTGGAGATATTAAACTTTTAGGTGT
>CAKOXU010000034.1 GCA_934130235.1 uncultured Bacilli bacterium | reverse complement strand
AATATGAATGATGGAAAATTAGAATTAAGGCAATTAATTGATAGAAATGTTGATTACAAAAAATTAGAAAAATGGTATCAAGAAAAAGAAATATATTCTCATTTTGAACAAAGAAAATTAAATTATAAGGAAGTAAAAGAAAAATATTATCCCAGAACATTAAAAGAGACTAAAATTCCTGTTTATATGATCGAATATGATAAAATACCAATAGGAATAATACAATATCAGCTAATAAACTCTGAAAATAAGAAACTTTATAATATTAACTATAGTAAATGCTTTGAAATAGACATCTTTATAGGAGAATTAACTATGCAAGGACAAGGTATTGGTGAAAGAGCAATTAATCTTTTAAGTAAGTATTTATTTAAAGAAAAAAATGCTGAATCTTTAGTTATGTGTCCTTTAAAAGATAATATACCTGCAATTAAATGTTATGAAAAATGTGGCTTTAAAATCAATAATTCATTTAAAACAGAAGATACTATTGGCGACTTACAAGAATATCTTTTGATGATAAAAGAGCAATAGTTATTTAGAGGAGATGTAATTGTGAAAAAAATATTGATAGTAATATTAATACCACTAATTGGACTTTTAATGTACAGATTTATTGAAGTCTTAGATTATAAAAATTCGCTATCTAATTTAGAAAAATATACGTTTGCTGATAATGAAACAATTATAAAGAAAATAGAGTATGACAATAAAAGTTATGTAATTTCAAGGTATTATGATGATTCAAGCTCTTGGAGTCATCTTAATTTATTGCTAAAAAATGACGATACATATTATGTTTTAGAGAATATTAAAAAATGTGATACAGTTGACGATGGATCTAATATATATGTAAAAGATAACATTATCTATATGCATTGTATTGGTAAAGAGGGAATTATAGATAAGTATTCGATAAATGCTTTTGTAATCGAAAAGGAAACTATAAATTTCAATTTTCAAAATACACCTAACATTAGTCAAATACATATTGTTATAGATGATGTTGATGATAGATATATTTACTTATCATCTCCATTTAAAATAGATAATACAACTAAAGATAAACCTAATGTAAAATGTTCATTTAAAGATAAAAAATGTGATTATATCAAATAAGAATTATACAATTCTTTAAAACTTATTAAGCTACTAAAATCAAAGAAAGCAAAATTTTTTATAAATTTTATTCTTGAAAAAAAACCAAAAAGATGATATAATTAAACCTGTAAGACGAGTAGCTTTCGAAAAAGAGGCGTAAATCCAGTTTATGGATTTTGCCTCTTTTTTCTCGTTAAGATAAGGAGGATTTTATGAAAGAAGAAAGACAAAATAAAATGGCAATAGCTCCAATGAATAAACTTATTTTAAAAATGGGATTACCAATGATTGTTTCTATGGTATTGCAAGCTCTTTATAATGTAATTGACAGTATTTTTGTAGCTAATATGGGCGCAAATGGTGCGATTGCAAATCAAGCATTAACATATGCTTTTCCAGTTCAAATAATGATTATTGCTATAGGAGTTGGAACTGGCGTTGGAATAAATGCAATACTATCTAAAAGTTTAGGTGAAAATGATAAAGAGAAGGTAAATATGATAGCTGGAACTGGAATATTTTTGAGTATTTGTATTTATGCTATATTTCTATTATTTGGATTATTCGGATCAAAATGGTTTATTTCTTTATTTACTACTGATAGGCAAATCATAGAAATGGGCACCATTTATTTAAAAATTTGTACTTGTTTATCACTAGGATCTATTGGATATACTGTGTACGAAAGATTTTTACAAGCTACTGGAAAAACAGTATTATCTACTATTTCCCAGATAGCAGGAGCAATTACAAATATAGTATTAGATTATATATTCATTTATCCACTTAATATGGGTGTTGCAGGTGCAGCATGGGCAACTATAATAGGCCAATTCGTATCGCTATTTATAGCTATGTACTTTCATTACAGAAAGAATAAGGAAATAGATGGAAATATAAAATATATAAGACTTAATATAGACTTAATCAAGGGTATTTATAGTATTGGCGTTTCAGCTGCATTAATGCAAGCGCTACTTGCTGTTATGATGGCAGGCATGAATGCAATATTAGGTTTAGCGCATGTTAATCAAACCGTATTAATTGGTTCATTTGGTATATATTATAAAATACAACAAATTGCATTATTTTCAGCATTCGGTCTATCAAATACAATTATTTCAATATTGTCATTTAATTATGGTATGAAAGACAAAAAAAGAATAGATGATTGTATTAAGTATGGAATAGTTGACACTGCTATAGTTACTTTAATAATAAGTATATTATTTGAAATATTTGCTCATCCGCTATCTAATTTATTTGGGCTAGCCGGAAGTACTACTAAAGAAATAATTGACGTTTGTACTACAGCACTTAGAATATCTAGTATTGGTTTTATCTTCATGGGTGTATCAATAGCTATTCAAGGTATTTTGCAATCTATTAGATATGCTTTAAGACCGTTTATTATTTCTTTATTAAGATTAGTTGTTTTTGTATTTCCAGTAGCATTCTTATTTACGAAATCAAAAAATGTTACTGAAATTGTATGGTGGACTTTTCCAATCGCAGAGATTTTAACTTCGATTATTTCATTATTTATTTTAAATAATTCATATAACAAAAGAATAAAAAATATAAAAAATGAAAAGATAAAAAATAATTTAGTTATATCCATTTCAAGGGAACACGGCACTAACGGTAAAGAAATTGGAAGGCTAGTTGCGAACAAATTAAATATACCTTTTTATGATAAAGAGGAGATAAAAGAATTTGCTATTAAAAATAATATGATAGATACTAATTATAGTGATGAAGAAATATATGATAAATTTTTATCGCTAGATGTAAACAAGGAGGCTATAATTAATCAAACAGAAGTAATTAAAAGTATTGTTAATGCTGGCGATGCTGTGATTAGTGGAAGATGTGCTGATTACATATTAAGAGAAAATAAAAATTTAGTAAGAATATTCTTATATGCACCAATGGATTATAAGATTAAAAATGTAATGAAAAATTACGGTGATAGTGAAAAACAAGCTAAAATTAATATTTTAAATTCTGATAAATCTAGATCAAATTACTATAGTGCTATAGCTAATTATACTTGGGGTGATAAAGATAATTACGATTTATGTATTGATACTAGAATAGGAAACAAAAGCGTAGTTGAAATTATATGTAATTATGTAAAAAACAAATAATATGATGTAAATATAGTATTGCATCTTTAAATGTCAAGATATAAATATAATAACATAAAAAAGGTATTAATTTTTAATATCTTTTTATGTGTAAATTTACACTTGTTATTATTGACCTTTATACTGTTAGATGTTATAATTTTTAATAGATTGGAGTGATTATATGGTATATATTTTTGGACACAAAAAGCCAGATACTGATGCTGTTACAAGTGCAATCGCACTTTCGTATTTAAAAAATGAATTAGGTATAAAATCAGAACCACGTATACTAGGTGATATAAATAAAGAAACGTCTTTTGTTCTTGATTATTTTAATGTAGAGACTCCTAAATTATTGGAAGATGTTAAATTACAAATAAAGGATATTAAATACTATAAAGATTGTTATCTAAATGGTAAAAGTTCCATTAATAGGGTATATAAATATATGATGGAGAGTAATATTACTGGTGTTCCTTTAACTGATGATAACAATAGTTTTAAGGGACTTCTTACTACTAAAATGATCGGTAAAGAGTTAATAAGTGGTAATTTTAATTTACTTAATACTTCATATGATAATATTTTAGAAGTTTTAAAAGGAGAGGAAATATTAAAATTTGATAATGAAATAAATGGAGAGATTATTGCTGCTTCATATAGGAGTACTACTTTTCTACATTCATCTATTTTAAAGAATAATACTATAATGATAGTAGGAGATAGGCATAGTTTGATAGAGGAAGCTGTAAACAGTGGTATTAAATTACTAATAATAGTAGGTTCCCTTGACATAAAAGATGAGCACTTGAAAATAGCTCAGAAAAATAAAGTAAATGTTATTAAAACACATTATGATACATTTACAACAGCTAAGCTTATTAACTTATCTAATTATGCATATGATTTATTAGAAAATGTTCGTAATGTCTCTTTTACAGAGGATGACTATTATACTGAATTTAGAGATAAGTGTTTAAAATTAGGATATAATAACTATCCTATATTGGATCATAAAGGATATTGTAAAGGATTAATAAGAATAACTGATATTAATGATATGGATAGAAAACAAGTTATTTTAGTTGATCATAATGAATCATCACAAAGTGTAGATGGTCTTGATGAAGCTGAAATATTAGAAGTAGTAGATCATCATAAAATAGGGTCTATTACTACTACAATGCCTATTAATTTTAGAAATATGGCTGTAGGATCTACTAATACTATATTATTTTCTATGTTTAATGAAAATAATATAGAAATTCCTTCAACAATTGCAGGCTTAATGCTATCAGGAATACTATCGGATACATTAAAGTTTACATCACCAACTACTACTGAATATGATAAGTATGTTGGTAATCGTCTTGCTTTTATAGCTGGTGTTAATATAGACGAATATGCTAAAGAAATGTTTACTGCTTCGAGTGATTTAAATGGTAAAACTATAGAAGAAATAATAAGTTCTGATTTAAAGGTATTTGAAGAAGGTAATAAAAGAATTGCTATTTCGCAAATAATATTATTGGATACTGAGAACTTGTTAAAACAAGAAGATGAATATATAAAAGAAATAAATAGAATTAAAACATCACGTGAATATGATATGCTAGTAGTATGTGTAACAGATATAATTAAAAATGGATCATATATATACTATGATAGTGATAGTGAAGACTTAATTAAGGATGCTTTTGATGATGATAAATTCAAGTTAGGAACTTTTAAAGAAGGATTTTTATCAAGGAAAAAACAAGTTGTTCCTATTATAATGAGATTGTTTAAGTAGGTGATTTATGGAGAAGTACGTACCGGATATATATCAAAAAGATATATATAAGATTGATTATGATAATTTAAAATCACGTGGTATTAAGTGTTTAATATATGATTTAGATAATACTTTAGTTACTATTACTGAGACTTTGCCTCGTGAAGAAACAAAAGTATTATTTAAAAATTTAAAAGATAAAGGATTTAAAATTTTTATTGCTTCTAATAGTATAAAAGCTCGCGTTAAACCTTTTCATCAAGAATTGAAAGTAGACTATATTAGTAGTACAAAAAAGCCACATACTGAAAAAGTATCTGATTTAATAATTAAGGCTCGTTTTGGACCTGATGAGGTTGCTATTATAGGTGATTCCATGATGGATGATGTTTTATGTGGTAATACGATTGGTATAACTACTGTACTAGTTGACCAAATAGCTAAAAGAGAATTTCCTATGGCTAGAATAAAAAGAATAAAAGAAAAAAGACTACAAAAAAAATTAAGAGATAAAGATTTGTTTACTAAAGGTAGATATTATGTGTAAATGTGATGGATGCGGAGTAGAACTACAGAGTATTGATAAAGAAAGTTTGGGTTATACTAGAAGTATTTCTAATACATTATGTGAAAGATGCTTTAGAATTAGAAATTATAATGAATATAAAACAGTTATAAAAGATAATAATGAATTTCTTAATATATTAGATAGTATAAATCAAACTAAAGACTTAACTATTCTTGTTGTAGATCTATTTAATATTAATAAAAATTTAAATATAATAGGTAAACATATAACAAATAATATACTTTTAGTTCTTACAAAAAGAGATTTACTACCTAAATCTTGTTATGATAAAAAGATACTTGAATACTTTAACAACTATAATTTAAATATAGTTGATAGTGTTATTATTAGTAGTAAAAATAATTATAATTACGATGAATTATATAAAAAGATAAATGAATATAAGATAACTAATAATGTATATGTTGTAGGTTTTACTAACAGTGGTAAAAGTACTATGATTAATAAAATATTATATAATTATTCTACTAACAATACTGTTATTACTACATCTAATTTACCGTCAACTACAATAGATTCGATTGAAGTAAATGTTAATGATGATTTAACTTTAATAGATACACCAGGAATATTAGATAATAGTGATATTATTAACTATTTGGATTCAAATGAAATAAAAAGAGTTATTCCTGATAAAGAAATTAAACCTATTACATATCAAATTAAGACAAAGCAATCTTTATATATAGATAATTTAGTTAGATTAGATATAAGTGATTATAATAGTATAACTTTATATATGTCTAATAAACTTAAAGTAGAGAGAGTATATAAAGATAAAGAAGATTTAAAAAATTTAAAATTACATATAATAGAAGTAGATGATGATAGTGATATTGTTATACAAGGTTTAATGTTTATACATGTTATAAAAAAATGTACAGTTAAAGTGTATGTAAAAGAAGATGTTAGTGTGTTTACTAGAAAGAGTTTGATGTAATGAATAAATATAATACAGATGGTTTTAATGAAAGAAGTAATTATATACATAATGAGTTGGATAAAAACAAAAAATTTAACAATTTTGATAGTTCATTTGCAAAAATGAGAATAAATGAGAATAAACCTGATATTAAAATCTCTAATACCGAAAAAAATGATAGTTTTAATTCATTTAATCCAGATGTTATTAAAAATAGATTAAACATGTTTAAAAAGTAAATTGACAAATATAATAAATAATAATATAATATCATTTGTTTTGGGGGTGTATTAGTATTAACAAGTATAACAAAGAACGTGTATTTGACACTGTTTGTGATTATTCTAGATTTAAATCTGATTATTCTAGTTTTTGGAAAAACTATATGAATACTAATATGGAAGAATTAAGTAAAGATAGAATTCCGTATTTAAAAGAACAGGGATTAGAATTAAAAAAGTATGTGGATTCTAAAATATATAATTTTTCAAATAAAAGAAGATATACTATAGATACATATAATTTAGACGTATATAGACAGTATTTAAACAGAGTTTTAATGGCTTCTCATGTTTATGGTGCTTTAAATAAAGCAGAAGCTTTAGCGATTTTAGTATTTGGAATAGATCCTGATTTTGATGCTTATGTAATATATAAAACATCAAATACAAAAGAACAAGTAGACAATAAATTAAAAGAACAATTTGGATTTGCAGATGAAAACTTAATTAGAATAGAACAACAAATATACAATAAAATAGCTGTTAAAGAAAAACATATTATAAAACTAAGAATAATAGAAGGAGAGTATAACTAGTACTTTTCTTTTTTTTGAATTTATGATAAAATTAACATAAGTTAGGAAGTGTATTATGAAGAAAAAAGGATTTACATTAATAGAACTTTTGGCAGTAATAGTAATATTGGCAGTTATCGCATTAATTGCAGTACCAATAGTACTAAATATAATAAACAATAGTAAGGATAGCTCATATGTAAGGAGTGCAGAATTATACGCACATAGTCTAGAGAATAATATATCATCACAACAAACAATAAATTCATC
>CAKOXU010000033.1 GCA_934130235.1 uncultured Bacilli bacterium | reverse complement strand
GGCTCAACTTGGTAGAGCACTTGGTTTGGGACCAAGGGGTTGCAGGTTCAAATCCTGTTTTCCCGACCATTTAGTTTATAAACTCAGTAATATGAGTTTTTTTGTTTGTCCCCTTGGCATTCTTTATTACGTATTATCATATATATTATACATTATATTTTTTATACATTTCATATAGATCACTTTTTTCAATTACAAAACTACAGCCATGATCATATGTTTTTCCCAATCTATTTTTATCGGTGTAAATGCCTATTTTTAAAATAATACTAATCTTTCCGGTCTCTAATAAATCAATAAATTGATTAAGGCCTTTCAAAACAAAAAATTCACTTTTGTAGTACTTAAAATAAACTTGATTATTTTCACTTTTGCTTAAGTAGCTTACTAATGATAGGAATTTTAATTTTCTATCGAGTTTTTCTTTAAGGGTATCAAAATCCCAATAAACTTTATTTTCAATTAGATGCTTTTTTCTATTATATATTGAAATAAAAATTTTTCTTTGTTGCCTGCTTAGATCTAGTTTTAAATAAAAAACGCTCTTAGTTTTAGTTAATTTACTGCTACAGATATTGCATCCCAGAACTTTATAATTCTTAAAAATTGAATGAGAATATCCATAGTCGTTTCGCAATCGTTCTACTTCATGAAATCCTGGTCCATCAGGTACTGATGAAAATAGTGTTATGGGCCTTTTACATCCATATCTTTTTGTTTTTAATTCTATACTTTTAAAGTCCGGAATATTAAATTCATTTTGCTGTATACCTAATTGCTTTTCTAATGTTAATCCGGCGCTTCCCCTTCCTTTATTTACACTTTCTATCCATTCTTTTCTTTTTATTAAATTTAATTTTATGCTTAATAATTGAAAATCATTATGTACTGTTGATTGTTCCGTTAAATTTGACATAATAACACCTCCTACTATTATTATTATCAAAAAATACTTAAAATCCTTTTTGTATATTAACATTTCACAATATTTTCATTTTAATTGCATTTATATATAGTAAAATATTAACATTTTTTTAATTTCATCAATATACACCAATAGTAGATCATCAATATTTTTAATTTGTAAGAAGATAACTTTTCTACTAATTTTTGAAACGACTAAAAAACTACTATATCTATGAGTAAGCAAATTTATTTCTGCATTCCCCGTGGTGTCTCATAATAATTAATGTATAGTAACAAAAAAGCACTATATCAAATATAGTGCTCTAAAATCCTTTTTAATAATTGCACATTTTTAATAATTGCACATTGTTTCACATTTATTGCCGTAACAACTTGTAATAATATTTAAATTATGTGCTACAATTAAATTGCAATATAGTAAGATCTTTTTCCGATATTTAAAGACTAACGAATAAATATACCTCTAATGTCTATCAAGTAAGGTTCACATCATTAATTAGTCATTTATTACATTTTGGTGTCCCTGGGTGGAATTGGGTCATTACCGTAAGAATCTTTATCTCTGATTTTGCCATTTACTCCGTGTATAACAAGTTCAGATTGTTGCTTTTTAGAAAGTTCTTTTCCATAATCAATTGCTTCCTTTTGAGTAGCAAATATTTTAGTAGCTCGGCTGTTTCCTTCACCAATAACTCTCCAAACACCATTTTTTTTAGTAACGTGTTGATTTGTTCCCATCACATCACCTCCTTATCTTTCAAATAATAATTGCAAAAAGAGTTTACTATCTGAGTTTCCATACTTCCATACTAATTTTATTTGAGCTTCTATACTAATTTTATTGTAATTTAATTTATTTGTCAATGTATTCGTAAACAAGTTATTTGAAATTTCAAATTGCACAAAACTACATATGCTAGGATTTTTACATTTGTTAAGTAAAAAAATTATCTATTTCTATTAATTGACCTTATTAATTGAAGAACAGCATATAACTAATTTCAATATATTATAAAATATGGTATAATAAAATAGCGATTTTTGTGTTAGAAATTAGGAGGTCAAAAATGAAGCTATTAATCAATGACAATATTAAAACGCAAGTTGAAATAAGCATGCAAAAAAACACCAAAAATCTTTCTGAATATGCTTGCAATAATTATGACTGTATTAGAGAAAAAGCAATCAATAAAGACATTCGCCCCAATTTTTTTAGAGATATTGATAGAATAATTTATTCACTTGCCTATATGCGTTATATAGACAAAACTCAAGTTTTTAGTCAAAAAGATAACGATATGATAAGCAAAAGAATAATTCATGTTCAGTTGGTAAGTAAAGTGGCGAGGACGATCGGACGAGCGTTGAATTTAAATGAAGATTTGATAGAAGCAGCTACATTAGGACATGATCTTGGACACGCACCATTTGGCCACGTCGGGGAATCAATATTAAATGAGATAAGTTTAAGATACGGTGAAGGATTTTTTAATCATAATGTTCAAAGTGTGAGAATACTTACTGATATAGAAAATGGTGGAAAAGGAAGTAATGTATCTGTTCAAGTACTAGATGCTATTTTATGTCACAATGGTGAATTGCTTGAACCAACTTATTATCCAACTAAAAAAAGCACACAACAATTTAAAGATGAATATCAAAAAAGTTATATAGATAGAAATGTATTAAAGGCTATTAGACCAATGACTTTGGAAGGCTGCGTTGTTAGAATAAGCGATGTAATTGCATACATAGGCAAAGACATCGAAGATGCTATACGACTTGGAATAATTGACAAAGCTGTCATCCCAAAGGAGATTACAGAGATACTTGGAAATACAAATTCTGAAATTGTTAACAATTTAATAATCGATATTATTAATAATAGTTTTTCAAAAAATTATATAAAAATGTCAGATAAAATATTTAATGCTTTTTCAAAATTAATGGAATTTAATTATAAAAATATTTATATGAAAGCAAATACTACTGAGGAAATAGAAAATTATAAAAAAATGTTCAACAAATTATGCGATTATTACTTGAATGCTGTTAATAACAATTTAACAGATTGTGATATTTACAAAGTTTATCTTGATGACATGAATTCAAAATATAATGAGAATACATCTAGTGCAAGAAAGGTAATAGACTTTGTATCTGGTATGACAGATGATTATTTTCTATCCCAATATAGTAAGTATTGTAAACTAACTGATAATAAATAAAGAATAAAATATAATGCTTATTAATTAATTAATACTTTAATTAATACTCAACATATAATACCAAACATTCAGTAATTAATTGTTATGTTTCTTAAATATAGCCCTTTATAAAATTATTCTAAAATATAATAATTTACAATTCAATAATGAAAAAATGTCAAAAAAGATAGTAATATACTTTCTTTTTTTTTTAGTTATGATATAATTAAATAGTGATAAGTATGAAAAAGAAAAATAAAAATAAGACAAATAAGAATAAAAATATTATTTATATAATAATGCAATTAATATTGTTGCTTTCTTCAATATTCCTTGTAGGTGTATTAGTATACATCAATTTACTTCCTACTAAATACTTTTTAGCAGTTTTAACTTTTGTTATTGGGTACAATTTAATAGTGTTTTTGCTGCTTAGAATCAAAAATTTAAAAAGGAAAATAAAAAAAGCCTTATTTATATTGTCGGTATTTATAACGCTTATTTTTATAGTAGCTGGTGTATATATTACAAAGACTCTTGGAGTATTATTAGATAATGGTGATAGTAAGTATAAATTAGAACATTATTCTGTAATTGTATTGAAATCTGATGATTATGAAAAATTAAGTGATATATCAAACCTTACTGTTGGATACTACGAAAATTCGGCAGGATCGAGCAAAGCTAATAAACGTCTAAAATCTGAAGTTGATGTTAATTTAAAGAAATACAGTGCTTCTGATACCTTAGCAAATGATTTAGAAAGTAAAAGTATATCTGCGATACTAATCGAAGACTCAATAAAAAAAATAATTGAAGAAGAAGCACCAGAATTTAAAAATCAAACTAAAGTCATATATACTTTCTCGATAAGAGTAAAAGCAAATTCTACAGCAAAGGATGTAAATGTTACCAAAAAACCATTTGCCATTTATATAAGTGGTATTGATACTTACGGAGAAATTTCTTCTGTTTCGAGAAGTGATGTTAATATAGTAATGGTTGTAAATCCTAATACAAAACAAGTGTTATTAATTTCAGTTCCTAGAGATTATTATGTTCAATTACATGGAACTACGGGAGTAAGAGACAAATTGACGCATGCCGGTATTTATGGCGTAGACATGTCAGTTAAAACTCTTGAAGATTTACTTGATATGACAATTAATTATTATATAAAAGTTAACTTTACATCTGTAGAAGATATTATTGACGCATTGGACGGTGTAGATGTTTACTCCGAATATACATTTGTTTCGTATTCTGGATATTCATTTAAAAAAGGCTATAATAGTGTAAATGGTAAACAAGGCCTTGATTTTGTTAGAACACGTAAGGCATTTGCCAGTGGGGATAGGCAACGTGGTAAGAATCAACAAGCATTAATAGAAGCAATGTTAAAAAAAGTTACAAGTAAGTCAATTATTACTAAGTATAATTCACTTTTAAACTCAATAGATGGTAAGTACCAAACTAATATGAGTATGAAGAAAATAACTTCACTTGTGAAAATGCAATTAAATGATATGTCTCCTTGGAATGTTACATCAATAAGTTTACAAGGTACTGACAGTAATAATTATACGTATACATATTATCAAAAATTATATGTAATGGAACCAAATGAAGAAAGCGTTGCGCAGGCACAAGAAGCAATTAAAGCAGTTATATCTGGACAAAAACTAGACTCATCATATACAGAAACAAATTATGGAACAAATACAGTAAGCAAAGTGAAGACGCAAACTTCAACTAACAAAACTATGTCAAGTGCAAACACAAAGCAAGAAAATAAACAACAAGTTAAAGAACCTGTTTCTTCAAATTCAAATACAATTAATGACAGTGATAAAAAAGAAGAATTGGAAAAAAATGATGATACGTCCGACAAGACATCTGAAGAGGATAAGAATACACAACAACCCGACAATGGCGAAGATAAGGAAGAAAAACCTGACGTTGAAGAACCAGATGAAACTAAAGACATAACTGAATCAGAGCAACAGAATAATAATTAAAAAAGCTTAAGATTTTTTACTTAAGCTTTTTTGTTTTCCTAATAATTCAAAGAAAATCGCTTCTTTTTTTCTAGAAATTTCTCTAGAAATAACATAAATTTTATCTCCTATTTTATACGTATCTTTTGAATGTTTACCTATTATATTTCCTGTGCTTTCATCGTAATTGAAAACATCATTATGTATTTTTTTTATCTCAATTAACCCGTCAATATAATTATCTGTTTGGATTGTTAAATTTTCATCATCGATATTCACTATGTGCGCATTATATCTTTCATTTATATGATCGTACATATAATTAAGTATTCTTTTTTTCTCTAGCGATTCATTGATCCTGTCATTATCTTTTTTTATTCTAAAAATTTTAGTACATAATTTATTTAATTCTTTTTCTATCCTTATCATGCCATTTTCAGAATAATCTAAATTATCAATTTGATCAATTATTGTATAAAGTAAAAAGTCAGTAATTCGATTAACAGGAGATGTAAAATTACAAATCTTATCTATACCAATGTTAAAATTATTTTGAAGCATTAATTCTTCATTATCCTTTATAATGGCATCCACAATCAAATGCTTTGCTATTAAATCAGTGTCTGAATTTTGAAAATTGTTTAAAATATTTTTTAGAGTTTTATAATTAATGTTTTGTATATTTAAAATATTGAATCCAGCCTCATTTAAAACCCGTATTATTCTTTTTGTATTTTTAAAATCAGTATTTTTGTAGTTGTCATATATGAATGGAAGCCAAGAATATTCTGACACAATAACGCTGTTAAAAAGTGTTTTAATGTTGCTTGCTATTAAACTAAATCTATTATTACTTTTAAAATTCATATTTTCAATTTTGTTTTGTTCATCGTAAAATCTATCAATATAGTTAATTTCACTATTTATATCATTTTCATTATGAAAACAATTCATATTACTCATTAAAACTATTTGGCTTAGAACCTCATTATTAATAGAATAAGTCTCTGCTTGCTCATAGGTCAAGTTTTCATGTACATTTATTATAGCATCATATATTTTGTAATCTAGAACACAACCTTTTTCATTAATTATAAATTGGCAAGCTTTTACATATTTGTTTGTTCCCTTTTTTAAAGAGCACAATTCATTAGTAATATATTCTGGAAATAAGTTAATATTTCCGTCTGGCGTATGTCTTGTGACACTTCTTTTGACTGCTTCTTTAAATATATTACTATCAGTGTTTATGTATTTATAAATAGCAGGTGTACATACTATGATTTTATAAGTTTCATTCACTTTTTCGACGTATATAGCTGTTTCTATGCAATTATCTTTAATATCTGATATTGTAATAAATGGTAGATTAGTTAAGTCTGTAAATTTAGATTTATCAATAATTTTATTCTTATTATTTTTTATGAATTCTGTTTCCTTTAATACTTTGCTAGAAAAATTTACATTTAAATTGTTTAAAGAAGCATAAACTTTAAGATTTATATCATCATCCCAAGTATGACCAATAATCTCTTTAATCGTGCCTATATGTCTATTACAGTCTTCGACATTGATTAATTCTACCTTACATACATCGCCAGCATTTAAAGAATCAATTTCATCAGTAATAATATTTAATGAATGTAAATCATTATATGGTACTAAAGTTTTTATCCCATTTAAATCTATATCTACTTTACAAATAAATTCTTTTTTATTTCTTTTAATAACTTTTTTAATTTTACCAGTATAGAATTTGCCATTATAGGATAATAATTCTACTATGACTTTATCTAAGTACAAGGCACCATTCAAATCAGAAGATCTAACAATTATTTTTTCGTTATTATCAGTAAAAACATAATGATTTCCATTATTGAATTTTAGTGTTCCAAATTTATAGTTTAAGTTGTTATTATACGCGTGATATCCCTTTTTATTATCATAATATACTTTGCCCGTATCTACTAAATTGTTTAGACAATCACAAAATAAATTGCACTCATCTTCACCTTTAACTTTAAATTCTTTCTTCAAATCATTATAACTATAAAATTTATTTGTCAAATCAAAAAAATTAGTAATTCGTGTTTCTAAATCTGTCACAAAAAGTCCCCCTGACTAAATTTTACTAAACTAATTTTGTAAAAATTTCAACAACTATATTTTAACACAAACGTGTGTTTTAGTAAATAAAAACTATAAAGTAATAAATGATAATCTTGATATTATCATTAATTTAGATTCTAAACACCATTAAGTTTTATATAACATTTTTTTGTTTCATAATTTAAGTATTATCTAAATTTTATATGTTTTATTAATACTTATTGTATTATATGAATCAAATTTATTTATGGTATTAAATGCTTATCATACTTACAAAACAAAAAAACACCGATTTGTTTAAAAACTGGTGCTTTTATACTTTTACTCCAAATTTTTGGAGTTTATTTCCATATGGCA
>CAKOXU010000032.1 GCA_934130235.1 uncultured Bacilli bacterium | reverse complement strand
TTATCGCAGTTGGAATGGGAATAGGTTATTCTTTATTACAACAACAATTAAAAATCCAGGGAACTGCTACTGTTGATGATTCTTTTGCAGTGGAAATAACTGGTATTGAAAGATATGATTATAGTTTAGATGGTTATTCGGGATTTGGATCTGGATCTGGAAATGAAACTCAAGGAACTGTTGCAGAAGTTGCAAAGCCAACTTTTACATCAACTACGGCTAATTTTAATGTAAGATTAGGATATATGACTTCTATAAGTTATTTAGTAACCATTAAAAACAATGGAAATCTTGCTGTAGTATTAAAAGATGCAAGTAAAGAAATTACAGGAAATACTAACATAGAAGTAACAACACCAATAGATATTGATAATACGTACTTAGGAATTGGAGAAACTTTCCAATACATAGTTAAATTAGAATACAAAGATTCAGCGGATTTAACTGAACAAAGTGAAAAAGAATCTAATATATCTATTACAATTAATGCAGAACAAATTACATCTGACACTTATAAATATGCACAACCATATTTAACAATTTCATCAGATAGTACTGATGGAGCCCATATAGATGTGATAAATTATCCAAATACTAACGACACCAATTTCTATTATTCAATAGATGATGGTGAATATAAAGAATTACCAAAAGATGGTGCAACAGAAGATGAAATTTTCTACTCTGTGGGCGGCGAAACAACTTCACTATTATATAAATCATACTGGATTGGAAGAGTTGGCGATAGTTTAAATGATGGTCAAATCCATGAAATTAAGTTTAAAATGAAAAATAGTGATGGAAGTACAGAATCTAATATTGTAACTTATCATTATTATTATCGTACAGGAGATTAATAGAAAAATAAAGGAGTAAATTATGAAAAGTTTAAATAATTATATTAAATGTTTATATGGAATCATAATTTGCTCTCTTTTTTTTAAGTTATTAAATGATTTTAAAATTATAGATATACCTAATATGGTATTATCTATAGTATGGTTATTAATTTTTATATATGGATTTATTATTACACGTGATGATTATAATTCTTATGGTAATGTTTCTGATAAAGTTGAGACTATGATAATTATTGTTATAGGTTATTTAATTTTATATTCTTTATTAGGACTATTTACTGCTTATAATTACAATGTTAATAATTATGGGCTTATAGAAGGATTAGTGTGCTTTATACTTCCTATATTCTTTGAAGAATATATAAGGGGTATTTTGTGCAACTATAGTGGTAAATCTAAATATATAAAGGTATTTATAACTATACTATATATATTACTTAATATTAGTTTTAGTTATTCATTATCTATTAAAAGTGGAGAAGCATTTTTTAAGTTTTTATGTTTACAGGTTATACCTGTAATAGGTATGGAGATAGTTCTTACAAATATTACTTATGAATATAGTTATAAGGTTAGTTTAGTATATAAAGTTATATATGGTCTTTATATTACTTTTATACCTATAGTACCCGATATTCATTTCTTTATTAAAGGTATTATATTTTTAGTACCTATTGGTATTATATATAGTATTATGCTTGATAATAATGAGTATAGTGATAAGACAACTATAATAGAGTATATACCTATATGTGTTATTGTTATGATTTTTGTATTTAATTATTTCGGATTACTTAAATATAGATCAGTTGCAATCTTGTCTGACAGTATGTATCCTACATATGTAAAAGGAGATGCGGTTATAATAGAAAAACTGAATGATAATAGTAGATCTAAATTAAAAGTAGGAGATATTGTATCGTATTATGATAAAAATAATAATTTAGTGATTCATAGAATAAAGAGAATAATTAATGAAGAATATGTAATTACTCAAGGTGATTTTAATAAAGTAAGTGATAAAAGAATAGAAATTAAAGATGTTGTCGGAAAGTATATGTTTCATATAAAATATATAGGATATCCAACTGTTATGATAAATGAAGTGTTAAAGAAGTAAGGGTGATATTGTGAAAGAATTAAAAAGGGTTTATAATGGAATAATAATTACTATTGTAATACTTATATTAAGTGTTTGTATTTATTTTGTAGCAAGTAAAGTGATTCCTAATAATAAAAAAATAGTTGACTATGTTGTTAGTAGTGATATTGATTATAATGTTAGTCAAAAAGACAGTACTAATGTACTTGAGAGTGGTAAAACATATGTAAGTAGTAAAGTAAATAATATTATGTTTAAATATAATTTTAAACTAAGTTTTAATAAGAATATAGATGCTATGTATAAGTATGATATTAAGGCTATTGTTATAAGCTCTATAGATGATGATGCAGAAGAAAACCCAGATGTTTATGAATATCCAGAGACTCTTAAAAGCGTTGATTATACTAACATTAATTCAAACAGTATTGATTTATCTGATGAACTAATTATCAATTATGATAAATATAATACGATTGCAAATAATTATAATAAAAGTGTTAATTTAGCTATTAAATCCAAATTACTTGTAGTGTCTACTATAAATGTTAAGACTAATTTTGGCAAAGAGGAAGTGTATAAGTATTACTCTAATATACCTCTTGAAAAGAATACTTTTAGTATAAGTTTAAATAAAACAAATACTAAGGGATCTATTTATAGTAAAGACAGCAATGATGTAAAGTCTAGTATAAATATTGTATTTATTATAGTAATATTTGTATTGTGTGTTTCTTTAATTTATCAAATTTATTTAATAAATGACTATAAGAAAAAACATTATTTAGAATTTAAATATAGAAAAATAATGAAAGACTATGAAAATGTAGTTGTACCAATTAGAAGTATACCTAAAGCTAGTGATGTTATGGCTATTAGAGTTATTAATTTTAAAAGTATGATTGATATACAACACGAAATGCATATGCCTATTTTATGTTATAAAGGAAATGAACAAATAATATACTTAATTATGAATAATAAAACGGCATATGTATACTTTTTGAATGACAATACAGAAAAAATATAAAAAATAAGAAGAAAACATAAAAAAAGTTTTCTTTTTTTAGAATTTATGATAAAATGTTAATAGTAGACGTTAGAATTGGAGGAATAACTATGGGTATTGTTAAAGATTTCTTTGGTGGTAAAGATGATAAAGATGTTGGTACTGCTAATGAATATTATGATTTAAAACCTGAAGAAGCTATAGGTGAAGATGGTGGTGCTAAAATGATTCTTTTAGAGCCAAGAGCTTATTCTGAGGCTCAACAAATAGCTGATCATTTAAAGAAAAGAAATACTGTTGTAGTTAACTTGAAAAGAGTTACATCAGATCAAGCTAAACGTATAATGGATTTTTTGAGTGGTACAATATATGCTATCAAGGGAAATATACAGAAAATAGGTAGTGGTATTTTCTTATGTACTCCTAACAATATAAATGTACAAGGTAAAATTACTGATGATATGGAAGAAAAAGCTAAAAAAGACGATGAAGAAAATTTTATGTATTAAAATACTTGAATTTAATAATAAAATGTGTTAATATATTTAGCACATGCTTATAAGGAGCATGCTTATGGAAAATGGAAGAACGTTTCGAAATTATTCTCCAGAAGAAATTGATAGATTTTTAGATTCTGTAATCAAACAAGTAGATATAATGATTAAGGATAATAAAGTTAAAAATCAATTATTAACGGAGAAAGATGAGAAAATAAAAGAATTGCAAAAAAAATTGGCTAATACTGCTCATTTGCAAGACAAGCTTGCTCAATATGAGCGTATGGAAAGTACGTTAAATAGAGCTATTTTAATGGCACAACGTACATCAGATCAGATTAAATCTGCAGCGCATAAGGAATCAGAGATTATTATAAATGATGCTAAAAATAATGCAAGTAGAATTGTTAATGAATCTTTACTTAAAGCAGAAAAGACTGAGGCTGAAGCTGAAATGCTTAAGAGAAATATTACTGTATTCAAAAGAAGGTTAAGATCTTTGTTAGAAACTCAGATGGAACTTGTTGAGGATATAGAGAAAGTAGAATTTTAAAATATATGATAGAGACGTTGTAGCTTTTGTATTTTAAGAGAGTCTATGGTTGGTGAGAATAGATAAATACGTGTTATAAAGATCACTCTTGATATTTTTAATGGATAAGATTAAAACGGGTAATGTCGTTATACATTTAAGAGCATAAACTATTATGAAATAGGGTGGTACCGCGAATATTCGTCCCTATAAGTAATAGTTTTTTTATATATAGGAGGTAAATTATGAAATTTAAAGATTTAGATAAAAGGGAAAACTGTGAAGTAGAAGCAACTTTAACTGAGAAGTTTTTAGCTGAAAACTTATTAAAAGAATCTATTGAAAATAGAAAAGATAGTAAGAACTTTGTTTTTTATGATGGACCTGCTACTGCAAATGGTATGCCAGGAATACATCATATGCTTGCTAAATTATTAAAGGATACTTATTGTAAATATAAGACTATGCAAGGATTTAAGGTACTTAGAAAAGTAGGATGGGATACTCATGGTTTACCAGTAGAAGTACAAGTTGAAAAAGAGCTTGGTTTTAATGGTAAAGGCGATATTGAAAAATATGGTATTAAAGAATTTAATGAAAAGTGTAGAGAATCAGTTTGGAAAAATGAAGCTGCATTTAAAGATTTTACTAATAAAATGGGACAATTTATTGATTTAGATGATCCATACATAACATATGATAATAATTATATTGAAACTGAATGGTGGATATTAAAGAAATTCTTTGATGAAGGACTTATTTATAATGGCTTAAAAATATTACCATATTGTCCTAGATGTGGTACTGGACTCGCATCACATGAGGTAGCGCAAGGATATAAAGATATAACTGTTAATACTGTTACGGTACCATTTAAATTAAAATATGAAGAAAATACATATTTACTAGTATGGACAACTACACCATGGACTTTGATGGCTAATGTTGCTGCTTGTGTAAATCCTGATGAAAAATATGTAAAGTGTTTATCTAAAGGATATAATTTTATAGTAGCTGCTAAATTAGCTGATAAAGTATTAGGTAATGATTACGAAGTAATAGAGGAATATACTGGTAAAGACTTAGAATATAGAGAATATGAACAATACTTAGATTTCTTAAAAGTAGATAAAAAAGGATTCTATATAACATGTGCTGATTATGTTACTATGGAAGATGGAACAGGTATAGTTCATATCGCACCTGCATTTGGTCAGGATGACTATGAAGTAGGGCTTAAATATGATTTACCTGTATTAAACCCAGTTGGTGAAGATGGATGTTATACAGAAGGCCCATGGAAAGGTAGATTGGTTGTAGACTCTGATTTAGAAATAGAGATAATTAAGTATTTAGCAGAACATGATAAATTATTTAAAAAACAAAAAATGGTACATAATTATCCACATTGTTGGAGATGTAAAACACCATTGGTATACTATTCAAAACCTAGCTTGTATATTAAGGTTACTGATTTTAAAGATAAAATAATAAAAGCAAACAAAACAGTTTCTTGGCACCCAGATTATATTGGGGAAAAGAGATTTGGCAACTGGCTAGAAAATTTAAATGATTGGGCAATTTCTAGAAATAGATACTGGGGTACACCGATCCCACTTTGGGAGTGTTCTTGCGGTCATAAGGAAATGATTGGTTCTAGAAGTGAATTGATAGAAAAATCTATTGAAAAAATTGATACGACAATTGAACTTCATAGACCTTATGTAGACAATATACACATCAAGTGTAAAGAATGTGGCAAGGAAATGACAAGAATAAAAGATGTTATTGATTGTTGGTTTGACTCAGGATCAATGCCATTCGCACAATACCATTATCCTTTTGAAAATAAAGAATTATTTGAATCACAATTTCCAGCTGATTTTATAAGTGAAGGTGTTGATCAGACTAGAGGTTGGTTCTATTCATTACTTGTAATTTCAACATTTATAACTGGTAAAAGTCCTTATAAGAATGTGCTTGTAAATGATTTAATAACAGATAAATATGGTCATAAAATGCACAAGAGTAAAGGAAATTCCGTTGAACCTTTCAGTGTTATTAAGAAATTTGGTGCTGATCCAATTAGATGGTATATGTTAACAACTTCACCTGTATGGACTCCACTTAGATTTGATGAAGATGGTATTAAAGAAGTACAATCAAAATTCTTTAATACACTTAAAAATACATATGCATTTTTTGAAATGTATGCTAATATAGATGATATTGATCCTAATACATATGAAATAGATTATGATTCATTAGAAGAAATAGATAAATGGTTGATTTCTAAGTACAATAAATTAGTTAAAGGTGTAGTTAATAATATGGATGCATATGATTTAACTACTTCTACTAGATTAATACAAGAATTCGTAGTAGAAGATTTATCTAATTGGTATATTAGACGTAATAGAAGAAGATTTTGGTCTAGTAATAAGGATAATTCTAAATTAGCTGTATACAAGACAACACATCAAGTATTAGTAGGAATAACAGAATTAATCGCGCCATTCGCACCTTTTACTAGTGATGAAATATATACTGCATTAACAGGTAAAAAGTCAGTACATTTAGCGGATTATCCTAAATATGATGAAAAATTAATTAATAATAAAATTGAGGCACGTATGGATTTAATTAGAGACTTAATTAGCTTAGGAAGAACGCTAAGAGAGGAAGAAAAAATTAAAGTTAGACAACCATTAAGTGAAGCCTTAATTGATTATAACAATAAAGATTTAATTAATGATTTAATCCCACTTATTATAGAAGAGTTAAATGTACATGAAGTTAAATTTATAAAAGATGTAGAAAACTATATGGATTTTAAAGTGGTTCCTAATTTTAAAGTTGTAGGTAAAGTATTTGGATCAAAATTAAAAGAATTTCAAAATAAATTATTAGATTTATCTATAGATTCTATTAAAACATTACAAAATAATCAAGCAATTACTATGACTATAGATAATGAAGAATATACTATAGATTCTACTATGATAGATATTAAAACAATGTCAAAAGAGGGATATAAATCAGCTACAGATACAGATAATTTTATAATACTAAATACCGAACTTACAGATAATTTAATAATGGAAGGAATAGCTCGTGAGTTAGTATCTAAAGTACAAAACTTAAGAAAGAGTAAAGACTTTGAAATAGCAGATCGTATTACTTTATACTATAAAGGTGATGAATTAGTAAGTAAATCTATAAAGGAATTTGAAGACTTTATAAAAGGAGAAACATTATCTATTGATATAATAGAAAAAGATGTATCAAATGAAGTGGATCTAAATAGTCATATTACTTATATAGATGTAAAAAAGAAATAGAAAACTATTTCTTTTTTTTATTTCTATAAATAATATTTTCTTAAAATTATTTTCAGATTTTTGATAAAAATCAACATACATAATTTGACAATGTTATATAATTTTGATATGATTCTCGTAAGTTAATCAAATAGTGATTTATTCGAAGTAATCATTTTAATTTATTTATAGAAAGTTTGGTATTGTTAGAAATATTACAATATTTATTGATTTCATTAAATTCATTAATAACGTCACAATTAGGACAATAAGATGGTTTATTAGTAAGAAAACCTTTAAAAAATTTAATATTAAAATGTATGATACACTTTTAATAGAGAAAAAATTTTAAAAAATAATAAAATCATTAAAATAGCGAGGTGATAATATGAATCTGATTGGTAGTAAAACAATAGAAACAGAAAGACTAAT
>CAKOXU010000031.1 GCA_934130235.1 uncultured Bacilli bacterium | reverse complement strand
AGTAAAAGTTCTTTTTTTCATAATATTAATATTTAATGTAAAATAATAAAGTTATATATTTTGATATCTCTAGTTCCGGTTATAGGTTTTTTCTTATCTACTCTTTCATTAAAAATAATAAGAAAAGTATGGGAAAGAAGATTTATTTAATTATTTAAATATTTTCTAGTATACTTATATTAATAAAAAATGATTTATTGCTTTGACAAATATAGTATTATTATATATAATATAGTTCAAGTTGGTGATAATATGGAAATTATTATGAATATACTTATAAATAGTTTAAAAACAAATGTTATTAGTACTAAAGATATTACAAAAATAATAAATATATTTGCTGATGAATTAGATACTAAAAAATATATTAAAAAAGTAATATTTAAAACTATTGATCAAGATGCTACTAATCATAAAAGTAATAATTGTTTTATTGCTTATGATCCTATTAACTATCATATCTATATGGATATAAAAAAAACAAATGAATATATAAATCAGATATTTAATAGTGATATGTATAAAGGATTAAACGAATTTGAAAAGCTATTTGTAAACAGAGTATTCTTAGTAAATGCACTATTCCATGAAGTTGAGCATGCAAATCAAATAAAAATGTCTTGCGAACATAACAATAATTTTGAAGGTATACTATTTAAAAAGATACTATTTCCTATTAATAGCTATAGAAAATTTAAAATTTTTAGATCATTAAATAATAAAGTTATAAATTATAATAATGTCTTAATTAAATATGATAATAATTCTTTAGAAGAAAGACTTGCTAATATTAAGTCTTACAATTATACATTAAAGTTATTGAAGTTAATAAAACCATATGTACCAAATTTGATAAAAATATTTGAAAAGAAAAAATTAAAGGCATTAATAAAAGGTTATAATTTTAAAGATAATATATCTAATCCTACAGATAGATATATATATGATTTAGTAAATCATAATGTATTAAGTAAAAACGACTTAATTGAAATAAGGTATTTACTTATGAACTTTAAGAATGCTAATATTAATACAAGACTAATGTATGGACTAAGTGTTGATGAATTTGATATTGATTATATAAAAAATAAAATAGTGTAGAAATACACTATTTTTGTATCATGTTTAATAAGTTTATTTTAAACATATCTTTCTCAGCATGTTCTTTTGATATCATTACACCTTTATATGTAGATAATTCTGATGCATGACCCTCACTTAATATTTGTATTGGTTCAAATTTATCTAACATAACAGTCTTTTCTTTTTTATATACCATATAATATAAAATTATATCTCCGTGAACTCTTGAAAACATAGCATCAGTTGGTAATTTTAATTCATATTTTGATATATTATCATCGTCAGATATAATTTTACCCAAAAACTTTCCTTCTTTCAAACTTGGATAATACTCAAAATAAAGTTTTTTATACGCCAACATATTATACTTTTTAATTGATCTTTCTAGTTTTTTAAATTCATTTTCGTTTACATATTCAAATATATATGCTTCTTTCATAAGTTCACCTCCTACTTTCTCTATTCTATATAAGTTTAACATAATTAAAGTATATTTGTCAAACAATAAGCGGCAAAAAAAGTGATTTAATCACTTTTTTTACACTTCTTTAACTTCAACAAGTTCATAATGTTTCTCAATTAATTCCTTGTCATATTTTTTATAACTCCATTTTACATCTTTATATCCTTCAACAGTTATATAATCTCTATATCTATAATATGTAACCGTTTTATATACTGGAGTTGTTTTTTCTACATAAATTGGAGTTTTAATTTCTTTATAAACTTCAACTTTTCTAGTTTTGTATACTGGAACTTGTTTTTTAGTATAAGTTGTAACTTCTTTATATACAGGAACCTTCTCTGTTGTTTGTTTTATTTGGTATACAGGTTCTACTGTACAAACCTTCCATGTATAGATTGTTTCTTCCTCACAATTTGAACAAGTACTTTGTGTAGTTGATCCTATTTGCTTATAATGAGTAGTTGAAGTATTACTTGGAACAGTCTTTCCTGAATAAATCTTATCAGAACAACTTTCCACTTCGCCTGTTTTTATTTTTATATTTTTTGTAACATCTTTAGTACCAACTTGTACTTTCTCTGTTTTTGGAACTAACTCAGTAGTATATCCATCCTGATATTTTTCTGTCTTATATCCAGATACAACTTTTTGTTTTTTAACACCTGTTTGTATTTTAACAGTTTCATATCCATCAATAATTTTTTCAGTTCTTGTTTCTACTTCTCTAGTAGTAGTTTTCTTTATATACTCTTTTTGCCATAAAGACCATTCAGTCCAATAACTATGGCCCTTTACAACCAACACATATTTATATATATATTTCTTTGATGGTTTACTACTACAAGCTGCATCATAAACTGTTTTAGAAACTTCATTACCATTATCATCATAATACTTACCATTTACTACTTTACAAGTATATTTAACATTTACTCTTTCTTCTTCAGTACGTTTAACTGATGTATCTTTTTTATAATCAGTTTGGCTTACTTTACCACCTGTTGTATTAGCAACTGGTGCGGTACTTCTCTTTTCACAAACCCCGCCATCACAATAATTATAACATCCTAAATATACAATAATATAATCTTCATCATCACCACAACTTAGATTAACTTTTAATCTATATTCATCAGTATACTTTGTCATTTCAGTATATGATTTATTAACATCACAAGCTTTACCATTTTTGTCTTTAAGTTTTAAAATTAAGTGCAAATCATACATATCTTGAAGTGTTAATTTTTTTGATTCACCTAATGTCTGTGGCATTCTTTCATTAGTAAAGTATCCAATAGCAGCATCTTTCATTCTCTCAACATTATTTGCAAAAATTTCATCATATAATACTGATAATCTTTCTAAATCATTCGAACTTTGTAATTTGCCATTAACATAACTTTTAGTTGGAAACAACCATAACATTATAAATATAAATAATAATACTAAAAGTATTGTTAAAAAGAAACTTTTAAATGAAAATCTTTCTCTTCCATCTTCGTACATAAACTTCCCCCTCGCAATGTCATATATAATAACATGTTTTTAATTATTTGTCAAATCATTTCTGTATTTAAAATAATCCAGTTCTAAAACTTTATTTGACACATAAAATTTATCATTTACTTTTTTATTTATAGATGTAATATACTCATTACTTACCTCTTCATCTGTTAGAGATTTATAATTGTTTGTTCTTGAATCATATAAACATTTATCAGTTATCCAACTACCGTTTGTAAATATTACTATATTTTCTGAATCAGAAAATATATCATTTCCCATATAGTATCTTGGATCATAATCTAGATCAAACATATTAGCTAAAGTTGGTAAAATATCAAAAGTTGATGATACTTTAGTTATATTTTCAGGTTCTATTTTACTGTTATAAATAATAAAAGGTAATTTATCCATATTAAAATCTTTAAATCTATCTATTTTAGAATATTTATTTAGATAAGTTTGACTTATTTTAAGTGGATGATGATCTCCAAATAAAACTATTACAGTATCATCTAATATACCGTTATCACTAAGTTTATTTATAAGTGTTTCTAGCATAGAATCAAGTTCTATAGCCTTAGCTAAATACCTTTTTACTTCTATTGGATAAGATGTATCTTTTACTTTATCCCAATGTTTTCTAGTAACAGTAGTATCTTCATCGTACGGAAAATGCGTACTTGAAGTTATATAGAACGTAAAAAATTTATCTTTGTCTATATAATTAGTATATGAATTTTCTACCATTTCTGAATCTAATGGCCATCCAATTATTTTAGACATATTAAGTGAGGTATAATCTTGATATAATTGTGATCCCATATTTGGATGAAGTTTTGATCTTGTATAAAATTCATCAGTCCAAGAGTGATATGAAGAACTATAGTATCCATTATTATTAAATATATTAAATATAGTA
The DNA here is from genome assembly GCA_934130235.1 of uncultured Bacilli bacterium. GTDB lineage: Bacteria > Bacillota_I > Bacilli_A > RF39 > UBA660 > UMGS1613. Next base: position 3,903 of record CAKOXU010000031.1, on the reverse strand, counting down.
GTTGAATATTTATTATTAATATACGTATTAGGAGTACAAACGAGTGATGATGGTATTAATGATGTTTCAGCTATATATTCAGATTCACCTGTAGTGCATGAATACTTTGGTGTATAATATTGACTAAAATACATTCCATTGGTTGCTAATTCATATAATGTAGGCGTTAACTGTTCATTAATTGCAATCATATCAAATGCTTCAACCATTATTAATACTAAATTTTTATCTTTAAATATGCCTGTATACTTATTCTTATCAGGTATAGGTTGATTAATAAAATAATTGTGCAATTCTAATATCTCTTTATTTTTTTCATCAGCTATTATTTCTTTAAATTTAGAATCATCTATTTTTCTACTATAATCAGTTTCTTCTTTTTCATTATTCTCTTGTTTATTATATGATACTGGTTCTAATTCATAACTATCACTTTTTATAAACATATTAATTAAATCTCGTTCAAAAAATCTAAAAATTCCAAACTCTTTTATTGATACATCTACTAATGTAGGTGAAAAGTACAATTCTTTATTTGTTCTAATCTGATTTTTATTCTGTAAAAAATTAAGACTAATAGATAAATATGATAATAAAATTGATATTATTACAATTAATACATATAGTGACAATCTTATTTTATTTTGTCTTTCATACTTCAAAACTACTTTATTTTTAATAATTAAAATTAAAAACATAAAAAATGGAATAAAAAGAATTAAATGTGTTAAATCAATCGTTTTTATAAATTCTTTTATTTGTGGAAGTACTCTAGTAAGTCCACCATTATTGGATGCAGAAAGCGACATATAATTATTAAACATACGATTAAATGTTAGTTGAACTAAAGCATAAAACGCATCAAAAAAGATAAATATCAATAATATTACTTTTGATATTTTTTCTTTTAACAAAGATAATACTAAGCTTAAAACTATTGACGTGTTAAAGCAAAAAACTATTAATCTTACTTGTTCTAATCCCAGTACATTACCAAATGCAAATAATTTAAACATTTCCTCTACAAATATCATGGATATAAATATTATGGAAAAAAGTTTTAAAAAATAATAAGTCCTATCAAATTTATCTTTCATCTTAAATATATTCATAAAACACACCCCTACTATTTAATTATATCATAATAAAAGGAAAAAAGTTTCCTATTTTACATCAAATATAAAATATTTCTTTTTTCCTCTTCTTACTAAAATAACGCTTTCATCTATAGCAATGTTTCTATTTATCTTCATATTCTCATCGTTTACTATTTTACCATTTATACTAATAGCATTTCCATTTATAAATTCACGTGCTTCTCTTTTTGACTGAGCTATTTTATTATCTACTAATAAATCTATTAATGTAGTTTCTTTTTCTAATGTATAACTTGGCACTCCTTTAAAGCATACTTTAATTTCTTCTTTAGTCAATTTTGATATTTCACCGCTAAATAGTATACTGCTTATTTCTTTAGCACGATTAGCTTCTTCTTCTCCATGTAAGAAAGTTATAACTTCATGCGCTAAAGTTTCTTGTGCAATTCTTTTTTCTGGTTCTAAACTATGTTTTTTCTCTATATCTTCTATTTCTTCTTTACTTAAAAAAGTTAATTTCTTTAAGTAATCAATAACACATGTATCATCAGTGTTAATTAAATATTGGTATAATTCATATGATGAAGTTTTATTCTTATCTAACCACAATGCATTTCCTTCTGTTTTACCAAATTTAACACCATTTGAATCTAGTACTAAAGGCATAGTCATGCCAAATAACTCAGTATCATTTTTCTTACGCGCTAATTCTATTCCTGTAGTAATATTTCCCCATTGATCAGATCCTGCTACTTGTAGTGTAACGCCATACTCTTTATTTAAATATACAAAATCTAAACCTTGCAATATTGTATATGCAAACTCACAAAATGTAATTCCACTATCTAATCTTCTAGAAATTATATCCTTATCCAACATATAATTAACATTTATATATTTACCATAGTCTCTTAAAAAATCTAAAACATTTATATCTTTTGTCCAATCATAGTTATTAACTACATCAAATCCAAAAATACTTTTAGCTTGTTGTGTTAATCCTTCAACATTTTTTAAAACTGCTTCTTTAGTAATCATCTGTCTTTCCTTACTAGGTTTAGGATCTCCTATAAGTCCTGTTGCTCCACCAACAAGCAATATAGGTTTATGTCCATAACGAGCTAAACGAGTCGCTATTAAAAAACTTGAAAAATGCCCTATATGCATACTATCTGCTGTTGGGTCTGTACCTATATAAAAAGTTAATTTCTCATTATTTAGTTTATTTTCTAATTCGGGACTACTAATATCCTTAATTAATCCTCTCCATTTTAAATCCTCAAATAAAGTCATCTTATTTACCACCTTTCATTATTTCTACACCATTAGATGTACCTATACGAGTTGCTCCTGCTTTTATAAATTTCAATGCAGTATCATAATCTTTTATACCACCACTAACTTTTATCTCAAGTAGTTCATTCTTATTGCTATTTATTAATTCAACATCTTCTACTTTTACTACTCCTCCAGTAGAAGTTTTAATATAATTAACAAATGTTTCATTACAAATCTTTGTCATCTTTACAATTTCTTCTTTTGTAAGTAAATTAGTTTCTATTATAATTTTTATTACTTTTCCATCTATTGCATCTCTAACTTCTTCTATTTCTTCTTTTATATAATCATAATTTTTATTTTTAAGCGCAGATATATTAATGACCATATCTATTTCATCCGCACCTTTTTCAACTGCATCTATTGCTTCATATACTTTTGTTTCTTTAGTATTACATCCGTGAGGAAAGCCTATTACAGTACATACTTCAATAGTAGTATCCTTAAGTAATTTTTTTACAAGAGGTATATAGTATGGATAAACACATACAGTTGCAAATTTATACTTTATTGCTTCATTACACATCTTTTCTATATCTTTTAAAGTAGATAAATTATTTAAATTAGTATAATCTATGTATTTATTTATTTCCATTATAACATCTCCTTTAATTCACTAATATTTTTTATTGTGATAAATTTATCACTTTTAATATCCTTGTTTGTAATAAGGATTCCTTTAATTCCAAGGTTAATCGCAGGAATTATATCTATATCTAAATTATCGCCTATCATTATAGCTTCACTAGGTAAAGTGTTACCTAAAGCATTAATAAAAGCTTCTTTATTAGGCTTTGATACGTATTCATCATTACAATAAAATTCTTTAAAATATTTAAGTATTCCAGCTATTTCCATTCTTTTAATTTGAACATCTTTAAACCAATTAGATAGTATTACTAATTCATATTTTTGTGATAAGTATTCTAATGTATCAATAACATCTTTACTGACTGGATCACTACATAATTTTTGTGATTCTAATATATCAATTAAAAACTCCTTCGATATATTTAAATCTTTAAATCTATTTACCAAGTCATCTATATTTAATTTATCTAAATTATCGCCGTAATAACTTAACCTGTTATAAATTTCTATTCCATCTTCTTTAGTATATTCTTTATACTTATTTAATAGATTCATAATTGACGAAACATATTCATCTTTCCACTCTATTAATGTATTATCAATATCAAATATTATTCTTTTCATAATCCTCCTCATATATAAAAAAACTACTATAATGTAGAGACGAATATTCGCGGTACCACTCTACTTCATAATAGTTATTATGCACTTAAAACTATAAGGCGTCACCCTGTCGAAAGGTATTTCATTAACATAACTTGTTTAGTTTTCACCAACCACTAAATCTCTTATGACAATTATATTAACTACTTATTCTGCTTCGATGTATTCATTATAACATACTTTTATTTTATTTACAACAACTTATTCAGTTCTT
>CAKOXU010000030.1 GCA_934130235.1 uncultured Bacilli bacterium | reverse complement strand
TTTTATTTTATTTACAACAACTTATTCAGTTCTTAGAGCTACTACAGGATCTTTGCGAGAAGCTATTCTTGATGGAATCAATCCTGCTACCAAAGTCAATAACGTACTAATTATAATTAAGATAATCGCGCCACTTAAAGGTAAAGCAGATTTTACATATATATTAGTTAAATTTTTTATTATGCTATTGATACATATGTTAAGAAGCAAAGTTATAGCTATACCTAATCCACCAGCGGATATCCCTATTATAAATGTTTCAGCATTAAATACACGTGAAATATCTTTCTTTTTCGCACCTATACTTCTTAGTATGCCTATTTCCTTAGTTCTCTCCAAAACACTAATATATGTAATAATTCCAATCATTATACTAGATACAATTAAAGATATTGAAACAAATGCAATAAGTACCATGCCTATTACATCTACTATAGTAGTAACACTATTCATTAAAAGTCCAACATAATCGGTATATTCAATTTTATCACTTTCTTTTTTACCTTTGTTATAATCTTTTATATATTTTTCTATTTTCTCTTTAGATTTAAAATCAGTTGGATATATATTAATTACATCTGGATCATCTAAAGATACAATCCCAATTTTTTCTAAATTAGTTTCATATGTGTTCATACCACTGAACTTCTTATTAGTAAAAACATCAATTGATTTATTATCTAACTGTTCACGAGCTATATCACTCTCATTTATACTATTTATAACATAGTCCTGTAGTTCTTTTGTATATCCTATTCCATTTACAACAGATATATTTGAATCTTCTTTTTGTCTAATAATTCCAACTATTTTTATAGTTAATGATTTATCAACTAGGTTGTTTAAATAAGAATAATCACTACTTCTATCAACCCAAACACCATTTTCATAAGAATAATAATCAGAATTTATAACTAACTTAAACTCTTTATTTAATATATCATCATAATTATATTTTGTCTGCTTAACTTTTTTAATTTTTTTACCAGATTTCATTAAATTCATAATTTGTTGTAATTCTTTTTGATCTTTTAAGCCTAATGAATATAATACATAATCATTTATTTCATTATTTTTATCAACAATTAATACAATCTCATCTTTCGAAGTTGCATAACTGCCTTCTAGTAAATCATATTGGCTTTCAATAAGTTTTTGGTTTTCACTTAACTCATTAAATACTCTCATATTATCAGTGTATACAGCACTGTCAGTTTTATAAAATTCAGATAGTATATCAGTTGGATTAACTTTTATATAGTCTTTAGTATAAACTTGTAAGTCAATATTATAACCATACTTAATGTCATTCGAATAATTTTTTATTTCATCATGTGTTTCTAAATATTTTTTAAAATCTTTTAAATTGTTAGTACTTATTTTATTATTAAAAGATGACATCATATTATACATAATATCGTTTGAATAAATTGCATCTTTATCAGGATTATTATTATCTTTATTACTCATAAAACTACTTAACGCATCTTGTGCATCTATACTCTTTTTTTCTATTGTTAATGGATAGGATGTTAAAGTATCTTCTTGAGTTTTTTTAATATATGTATTTACTCCATTCGATAAAGACAAAATAAGTGCGATTCCTATAATACCTATGGAACCTGCAAAAGCAGTAAGTATAGTTCTTCCTTTTTTAGTCATCAAATTATTTAAACTTAAACTTAACGAAGTTAAAAAGCTCATATTAGTATTTTTGATCTTTTTGTTACTTAGTATTGTTTTAACATGATCATAAGGATTACTATCATTAACTATTTGACCATCTTTTATATCTATTATACGAGTAGAATAATCCTTAGCAAGTATAGGGTTATGAGTAACCATAATTACTAATTTAGTCTTAGAAATCTCTTTTAAAAGATCCATTATTTGTAAACTAGTTTCTGAATCCAAAGCTCCCGTTGGCTCATCAGCAAGTAGAATATCAGGATTATTAACGAGCGCTCGTGCAATTGCAACTCTCTGCATCTGACCACCTGACAATTGATTTGGCTTTTTATTTATATGTTTTTTTAAGCCTACTTTATCAAGTACCTCTATGGCTCTTTTTTTTCTTTCTTTTTTATTTATTCCCGCAAGAGTAAGAGCTAACTCAACATTAGATAATACAGTCTGATGATATATTAAATTATAATTTTGAAACACAAATCCTACATTATGATTTCTATACGAATCCCAATCTTTATCCTTATATTTTTTTGTGGAAACACCATTTATTATTAAATTTCCTTCATCATATCTATCGAGACCACCAATTATGTTTAAAAGAGTAGTCTTACCACTTCCAGAAGGCCCTAATACACTTACAAATTCACATTTTCTAAAATTAATATTCACATCTTTAAGAGCATATTGAACATAATCTCCAATACAGTATTTTTTAGTTATATTTTTTAATTCTAACATAATTCTCCTTTCAAAAAAAGAGTGAACTTATTCACTCTTAATAGCTTCAGTAAGTTCAATAGTTGTTTCGCTAAGCTTATTATTTCTATAATACTTAACCTTAATTTTGTCCCCTACTTTATGCTTATACAATCTATATTTAAAATGAGATACATCGTCTATTTTTTCGCCATCTATTGATACAATTACATCTCCTACTTTTAATCCACCTTTATCTGCTGGTTTTCCACTTTCAACATATGCCACTACAGCTCCAAATGTAACATCATCGCTTATATTTATATTATAATTATATTGAAGTGCAAAAGTATTTGATAAATCAAGTACCTGTATTCCAAGATATGGGCGTTCTATCTTTTTACCGCTTTCTACAGAAGCTATTATATCCATAACAGAGTTAATTGGAATTGCAAACCCCATACCTTCTACTCCAGTACCTACCAATTTAGATGAAGTTATTCCTATAACCTGACCTGATATATTACATATTGGCCCTCCTGAATTACCACTATTAATAGATGCATCCGTTTGAATGACTTCCATCATATATGATCCACTTCCTAAACTAACAGAAACCATTCTATTAGTTCCAGATAAAATACCTTTTGTAATACTTCCCATATAGTCTTTTCCCAATGGAGCTCCCACAGTGAATACAGTATCACCTAATTCTACCTTAGAAGAATCTCCAATAGAAGCTACTGACTTAATACTTTTAGCATCAACCTTTAATACCGCTATATCATAGTATTCATCACCACCTAATAAGGTTGCTTCACTACTACTACCATCACTAAATGTTATACTAAAAGTATCTCCTGTATCAATAACATGATAATTAGTTAAAATATAACCATATTTATCATCTTTCTTATACACAAAGCCAGAACCACTAGATCCTGAACTAGAATTAAATATAGATCTTTCACTTTTCTTACTAGTTACTTCTATATATACAACTGATTCATAGACATTACTAATACCCTTTTTTAAATCACTCGATTCTTCTACTGTAGTTGAATTAACTGTTTTTACTTTTTTGTTTATAGTAGTGTCCTTTAAAGCTGTATTCATAAATATCGCTGTTAGAATTGCACCTAATAAGAAAGCAATTACAATTAATAATACATTTTTATTAGTATTATTGGCTTCATTAATTTTGATTTCTTTTATATCTTTAGAATCAACTTCAATATCTTTCTTTTCCATAATTCATCTCCATCCAATTTTAGAATAACATACAAATATGAAAATTTTATGAAAATTAGTAATTTATTTTACTTTTGAACGTTTTTAAAATTTTTTTATAATCAGATGCACTAAAATACTTCTTTTCAAAAGTAAAATATTCGCGGTTATAATTCATCTTTACTATAAAATAATTATTATGTTCCTTAATATATTTAATATTATTATACTTATATGTAGTAGGAGAATTATTAACAGTAATAGTAAAACTATTACCTTTTAATTCTAAACTATATTTTCCATACATATTATAATTAATTCTATCCATTACCATTAAATATATATTAACATATATTATATTCAAAATAAATAAAACTAACATTAGTCCTAATATAAATATTGGTAAAAAGTAAAGCGGTACATCGTTAATACTCAAACCTATATATATAATTGTACCTATTATTAATAATATTAAATTATTAAGCCATCTATTCTTAAGTAAATATTTTTTTATATCTTTTTTTGAATACTCATAACTTACTTTCATTTTAAAACTCCCTTCAAAAATTGACCAGTATAACTTTCATTAACTTTAGATACCTCTTCTGGAGTTCCACAAGCTATAATATTTCCACCACCGCTTCCTCCTTCAGGTCCTAGATCAATTATATAATCTGCAACTTTTATAACATCTAAATTATGTTCTATAACAAGTACTGTATCATTATTGTCAACTATTCTATTTAAAATATCAAGTAATTTTTTTATATCATGTGTGTGTAAACCAGTTGTAGGTTCATCTAATATAAATAAGCTTTTTCCAGTTGGCTTCTTTTGTAATTCCTTACTAAGCTTTATTCTTCCAGCTTCTCCTCCACTTAAAGTAGGAGCAGATTGACCTAGCTTTATATAAGAAAGTCCAACATCATTAAGTACCTGTAATTTGTGTTTAATTTTAGGTATATTACTAAAAAACTCAAGAGCTTCTTCAACCCTCATTTCAAGTACATCATAAATGCTTTTACCTTTATATTTTATTTGTAAAGTTTCTTTATTATAACGAGTTCCATGACACACTTCACAAGGAACGTAAACATCAGGTAGGAAATGCATCTCTATTTTTTTAACTCCATCTCCCCAGCATGCTTCACATCTTCCTCCCTTTACATTAAATGAAAATCTACCTTTGTCATAACCTTTCATTTTAGCTTCTTTTGTATTAGCAAACACATCTCTTATATCATCAAACACTCCTACATATGTAGCAGGATTACTACGAGGTGTTCTTCCTATAGGAGCTTGTGATATATCAATGACCTTATCTATGTTTTCAAGCCCTTTAATTTTTTTTACCTTACCAGGTTTATCCTTAGATTTATATAAGTGCTGAGACACAGATTTATATAAAACTTCATTTATTAAACTACTTTTACCACTTCCACTTACACCTGTTACACAAACAAATTTACCTAATGGAATCTTAACATCTACATTATTCAAATTGTTCTCACTAGCGCCTTTTATTTCTATAAATTTACCATTACCTTTTCTTCTTTTGCTTGGAACATCTATTTTTAGTTTTCCAGACAAGTATTTACCAGTTAAACTGTTAGGATTCTTCATTACTTCTTCTGGAGTCCCATGCGCTACTACATTACCACCATGTATACCGGCAAATGGACCTATATCAACTAAATAATCACTTGCAAGCATAGTATCAGTATCATGTTCTACTACTACTAATGTATTTCCTAAATCCCTCATTTCCAACAAAGAATTGATAAGCCTTGTATTATCTCGTTGATGCAAACCTATACTAGGTTCATCAAGAACATAAAGAACACCAGTTAATCTAGAACCTATTTGAGTAGCAAGTCTAATTCTTCCCGCTTCTCCTCCACTTAATGTACCTGCCATACGATCTAAAGTTAAATACGATAGTCCCACATTAATTAAAAATTTAAGTCTATCTTTTATTTCTTTTAATATTAATTCTGCAATTTTCTTCTGTTCTTTATTTAATTTTAAATTATTTAAAAACTCATATAATTTATCTATTGACATACATGTAAGTTCATAAATATTTTTCTTATTTATTTTAACTGCCAAAACACTATTATCAAGTCTTGAACCATGACATACTTCACATGGTAAATCCAACATATATTTATCTAGCCAATCTCTAATCCATCCACTCTTAGTTTCTATATATCTTCTCTCTAAATTGTTTACTATACCTTCAAAATAATCTGTAGCAGTTCTAGTATTTCCGTTTTTTGATACATAATTAAAAACTATTGGATCTTTAGATCCATATAAAATAATATCTAAATCCTTACGTGGCAATTTTTTAATAGGTTTATCTAAATCTATTTTATAAAAACTAGCTACCGATCTTACTTGAGTCATAGTAGTATTAGAATCTAAACTAAGTACAACTATACCACCTTCATTAATACTTTTAGATTTATCAGGCATGATTAAGTCTTCGTCTATTTTTCTTCTGAATCCTAAACCATTACATGATGGACATGCTCCGTAAGGTGCATTGAAACTAAATAATCTAGGTTCTAATTCCGGCAAAGAGAAATCACAAAAAGGACATGCGTATCTCTCACTCATAACTATATCATTTCCGCCTATCACATCAATAACACATTTTCCATCAGCTTTTTTACATGCAAGCTCTATTGCCTCATATAGTCTACCCCTTATATTTTCTCTCATTATCAGTCTGTCAATAACTATATCAATATTATGTTTTTTATTTTTATCTAAGACAATATCCTCACCTAATTCGTACTCTACACTATCCACTATTACACGCACAAAGCCATCCTTTTTTAAATCATCAAGTAACTCTTTATAAGTACCTTTTTCTCCATGAACAATAGGACTTAAAACTCTTATCTTGGTATTTTCATCTAATTTCATTACTTGATCCGTCATCTCTTCAATACTTTGACTATTTATTGGTATATTATGATTAGGACACATAGGAATACCTATACGTGCATATAAAAGTCTCAAATGATCATATATTTCAGTAATAGTTCCAACAGTACTTCTAGGATTATTATTAGTAGTTTTTTGATCAATACTAATACTTGGACTAAGGCCTTCAATACTATCTACATCTGGTTTATTTGTTCCGCCTAAAAACTGTCTAGCATAACTAGATAAACTATCAACATATCTTCTTTGCCCCTCAGCATATATAGTATCAAATGCTAAACTACTTTTACCACTTCCACTTACACCAGTCATAACAATAAGTTTATTTTTAGGAAGCTCTAAATCAATATTATTAAGATTGTTTTCACGAGCACCTTTTATAATGATTTTATCCATAATATCACCTTCAAACATAGTTATTATACCCCAAATATATAAATTTAACAACAAAAAAAGGTACTAAATACCTTTATTGACAATTTGTACCTTTCCATACTATATTTGCTTCACTATATCCATCTGCCCAACTAGTAGAGCCTACATCAAAGGATTTAAAATCAGATTTACTACATTTTCCTTCTATTATCATTTCTTTTAATTGATTATTGGCAAAAAAATTATCTAAATAAATCATACTACTTGGAATTGTAACTGTTTCTAATTTGTTCTTATTAAATCCGGGCGCGTCTATTTCTGCTCCGCTAATTCCTTCTCCTAAATAAAGTTCTTTAATATTTTGGTTCTCAAAAGATGCCTCCCAAATTAATTCTACAGAGCCTGGTATAGAAACTTTTTCTAGTTTGTCCCCCTCAAATGGAGAATAAATATACTTAGTTCCATACGGAATTTCTATCTCTCTTAAATTAGGATTAAAAGCAAAAGCAACATTACCAAGATATTTCAAAGATGACGGCAATGTTATCTCACTCCAATCAGCATAAAGAAAAGATTGAAATAAAATTTCGATATTATCTTTCATTTCAACTTTTTCTAAACCTCTCATAAGCCCAATTATTCCTACTACTGGATATTTTGTTGTATCAGTAATACTAGTTGTAAAATTGAACAATGGAGTGTACTCTGATGATGCAATATCATTTATCGAACCCTTACCTTTTAATTGATCTTCCGTAATTCCAAGTTCAGTTAATAAGGCTTGCTGACTAGCACATGTTTCGCTTCCTTCTCCGAACAATGATTCACAAACTGTTTTATTATAAGTAACAGTTTCAACATTAACAACAGGCAATTCTTCTGGTATAGATATTTTAGTATTTTTACCGTCATGATTAAATGTATACATAGTAGGAGAATTAGAATCAAATCCCTTTACGCTATTTCCACAGGTATATCCTGTTATTGTTACTACTGGTGATGTATAAGAACTATCAAAAGACTCATTAAATTCGGTAAGTTCATCACCTTCCCATAGTTTTGTTGTAAAACAATTATCAGGTGCGACTGCTAAAGGTTCTTCTTTTACCCATTTATTTTTTTT
>CAKOXU010000029.1 GCA_934130235.1 uncultured Bacilli bacterium | reverse complement strand
ACCAGTTATCGAAGAAAAAAGAGTCTTTCCTATATGGTAGTACAATGAAAAGAATTGCGTATGACCAAACGCATGATGATCATTTAATATATTTTCATTAGCATAGTGTACTACATAATAAGAGTCTGGTGTCATTATTGAAGGATAATATCTTAAAAATAATACTAACCAACATATAAATATAAATATGAAGCAAATGAAAAATACTTTAATACTCATATTACCTTGATTTTTATTCAATATATTAATTCTTTCTGAATTAATAAACATTTTGATAAATAATCTTTTAAAAAGTGGATATAATCCAACAAAATAGAATAAAATTTTGCAAAAGTTAATTAAGTTTAAATATCCTATATCTTTTATAGAAATATTTACACTTACTATTTTACCAACAGACATACAAAGTGAAAAAAGCAACGCTAAAACGGTAGAATACTTTAATACTTTTTTATCATTAACATTCTCAAATTTGAGATAAAAACCTAAAATTGGAAAATATAATAGAAAAACTATAACATTAAAAAAATCAGCACTAATATATTTTATAACAGAAAAATATGTCAACAATGAATAAAATACAGCAACAACTTTAGATTTATATTTTTTTAAAAATTTCATATTTAACCTTCCTTACACTCTTCATATATATTTTTAGATATTTCACAATAACTAATATTTTTTAAATAATTATCAATTTCTTTATCTTGTTCAAATCTAATTATTCTACTGCCATTTATATTCAAAGTAGAAAAATCGTCAATTGAAAATACTACTCTTACATTTGGTACATTAAATTTATAATTTACACTATACATTAACAAGCCATAACTATTTTTTGAATTTGGTGCATATACATAATACTGCTGATTTGAATTCTCATTTATATATTTTTTACCAACTATTTTATCTAGCTCATAAGCATAGGTATTTTCATAATCTAAATTACCAACTAAAAATTTTAGGCTATCAAATGAATAAGACGCATTGGTAACACATAAAATTGTTGCTATATATACGATAGAAAATATATAAACTAAAACACTTTTATAATTGCTTGAATAATGAAAAAATACCAATATAGATAAAATAAATAGCGGAACTGTAATAGTCAAAATATACCTATTAAATGCTACTACTACAAATAAACCATCTTGTTCCATAGAACAAATATACATCAAGCCAAGGAATATATAGTAAACTATGTATATAAAGTCTATTATAACCAAATACTTAAAAATCTTCTTACGATTCTTACTAAATATGATTTGACATAATAGTATTATATTTGCAAGAAAAATTAATAATACGCCCCTATTATTTTCAATATCTGCAAACTTGGTTAAGTATATTTTTATAAACTTAACTATACCATCTATCCCCAATTCTTTAAGATGTACTAAAATATTATTTGTAGTAAATGCATGATGAGAATATAATGCGTAATACCCATAAGAATATTTTACATGTGCAGTCCAAATATATAATAAAAGTAAGGAGCTAATCCCAATTATAAATGAACCTATAATTCCTTTTTTAAATTCTTTATTTTTTATGCTTATAAGTAAAAATATCAAACATATTATAAATGTAAGTACATATCCTGTGTTTTTTATTAAACACAAGTATATGGATACTACAAACAAGCATATAAATAACTTTTTTAAATCTTTTTGATAATAATATACTAGTACAAATACAAATGTAAAAATAGAACTTAATAAAGTATCAACTAATAGATTACAAAAAGGTACAGAAATAATCATCGAAAATATTATTGTAAAAACTGATAATACTTTTAATATAGGGTTACGTTTATGCGTCAATAAAAGTATAGATGAAAAGAATGCAACTAATAAATAATTTTGACAAGTGATCATAATGCCTTCATTAAAATCAAAAAAATGTGCAATATAATAAATAAAACATGCAGATCCAGGTTGATAGCCTTTAAAAATTATAGATAAATTCTCAAAATTTGGAAGTCTATCAAATAGAATCATATTTTTAACAATCAAACCCCAATGTGTAAAATTATCATAATGAACTAATTTAAAGTTTAATGAAACAACAGTAACGTAAATAAATAAAATAAGAATGATAGCCAAATTAATATTAGGATGTTTTATATCAGTTGATATTTCACTTTTATATTTTTTTATTGAATATATCAACAAACATATACCAAGTATCAGTAAAACATAGCTACCCAGTACTAAAATATTTAGTAATCCAAATACAAATGTTACAAAAGTTATAAAAATGAATTGAAACCCAAAATTTAGCTCATCTACAATATTAAATTTATACTTTAAATATATAAAATAGCCAGCAAATGAAAAAAGTAATAAAAACACATAAATTATATCCATATAAAATCTCCTTATTTAGTACCTGATGTCATAACCATTACACCAAATATAATTATAAATATACCTATACCTTGTTGTATACTTATTCTTTCTTTTAAAAATACACATGACTCAACGACCACTAATGTATTTACTAAAGCAACAGACAAAGGCATAGCTACGGTTAAGTTTACTTTACTTACAATGAATAGCCACAATAAAAAACTCATACCATAGCATATTATACCAAAAAGCATTTTTAAAGTTATAGTAAAACCCAATATTGTTAAACCACTTCCGCTCGTCCCTAATTTAAATAGGACTAAACCAGATGATGATAAAATCACATAAATTATAAATAATAAAATAATCATTTTACTTACCCTCTTCATTTTTATTTACTCTTTCCTTAAGTAAAGACACTTCTTGAATTAAATTCTTTACTTTATCATTCAATACAGATATTGTAGTTATTAAAATAAAACTTAAATAAAACAAGAAAAAGAAAGCAAAAAGAAATATCATATTTGAAGTTGTTTCAAATCCTAAAAATTTTGCTAAATCAAAATATAAGCCTGAAAAAGCAATTGATATAATAAGTATAACTATTAAAGCAATCCATAAAACTCCATATCTTATGGAAATTTTTTGATGTTTTAGTCTGCGAATTATCAATACTATACTTAATAATAGTAATACTACTAAAAATATTTTTAATGTGCTACTCATATTACTTACTCCTTTTTCTTAAACCTGCTACCATTATAGCAATACATACACTAACCATATAATATACACTTTTCGATAGGCTAATAGACGATTTTCCAAATTTTCTTTCATGCATTTTAACCGGAATTTCTTTAATTAATAATCCGCTTTTCAATAAATCAACAGAAGAAGATGGTTCTGGATATTCAATAGGATACTTTTCTGCAAATAATTTTATTCCTTTTCTATCAACAGCTCTAAATCCACTTGTAGGATCATAAATTTTATATCCACCAAATAATTTAATACATAAACTCAATATTTTTATTCCTATTTGTCTAGTCGTTGACGATTTAAATTCGCTAAGATTTTCTATAAATCTTGAACCTATTACCATATTATAACCATTTTCTATTTCTTCAATTAATTTAATAATATAGTTTTCGTCATGTTGGCCATCCCCATCAAATTGAATTGCTATATCATAATTATTATAATAGGCATATTTATATCCAGTTTGAACTGCTCCACCAATTCCTAAATTATTAATCAAGCTGACTACATTAATATTATTCTGTTTACACACATCTAAAGTACTATCTTTACTTCCATCATTTATAACTACATAATCTAATTTATACTTTTTATTTAATCTAACAGCCTTTAATTTATCTACTGATCTCTTTATGTTTAACTCCTCATTATATGCAGGAATTATTACCAATACTTTCTTCATACTACACTCCTAAATACTTATCAATTTCTTTTTGTATTAATTTATTAAACTCATCTTTATTACTCTTATAACTTTTAGGTTTAAAAGTTTTGACTTTTTTTAACACCTTATTTAATTGCTTTTCATCATCTAGAGCTAAAATATGTTTTGCCTTAGAAAAATTATCGATTATTTGCAATTGATGGTCATTTGTGTGTTCCTTATATTTTTTTAAACGAGCTATAGCAATTACTTTCTTATTATTCCTTAACCCTGTTATTATGGAACCTACACCACCATGTGTAATTAATAGATCACATTCTTTTATTAAAGAATCAAACTTTTTTACTGATATTAAATCAAAAATTTCCATATCTTTACTTTTGTAATCACTACTACATCCAGCTTGTACTACTACTCTATCTTTAATATTTCCACTATCAATTTCTTTTTGTATAGCATCTAAGATTCTATAAAACTTCTTATCTTGCGTACCTAGTGTAACTAAAATCATATTTCACCTCGTTTATATATTCATCCATAAATTAATTTTATTTTCTATTTTTTTAAGCTTTAATCTAGTATTTTTAAATAAGTTAAACTTGTCAATAAAAATATATAATGATTTTGATAAAATCTTCCTTACAAAATCTACTACTGTTGCACCTATAAATATTGCTACCGCTATAAATAACACCCTAATAAATATTTTATAAGAAAATACATATTTAAGTTTATTTAATGAAAACCAAGAATATAAAGTTGATCTAAAAACCCCTGTTTCATGTATAATATACACTGACATAACAGAACTTGCCAATATATTAATAGCTCTACTTCTAAATTTCAATAAGACGAAAAACATAAAATAGCTTATTGATCCAATAATTATTAAAGGATTATCATAATGCATAAATGAAGATTTTAGAATATTTCCAAAAGTATAAATTAGACCATCTTTATTCATCATAATAATTCCAAATCTATACAAGAAATAATTCAATATGAAACATAAAATAAATAAAGATATAGAAATATAAAAATATACAATTAATTTCTTTTTTTCATTATACAACAAACTCTTTTTTTCATTATCTATAACAAATTTACGTATATAAGCGCCAACAAAATACAAGAATATAAACTGAACTAAAGAATATCCATTAGAATTAAAGAATATTTCTTGATTGGTAATTGTAGTTAATACTGAACAAAAAACAAATAGCACAACTAACAATTTTGACATATTGTTCTTAGTCAAACAATTTATAAACTTATTCAAAAAAGGTGAAAGAAAATATAAAACTATATATAAATTCAAAAACCAATAATTGGAAAAATTTATTGGACATAATTGCCATAAAATTTCATTTTTTGTAAGTGAAAACCATCCAAAATTTATACCAATTAAAACTATTAGTGCTTTATAAAAATACATGATTATTAATAATTTAAGTGCTTTTTTTATTTTAAATTTAGAATCTGACTGAAAGTATCCAGATAATAAAACAAATGAATTTACATGTACAAGAATAATTGCATAAACAGCATATATCAATTTTTCTATATGAGGAGAAGCAACCCTAGTAATACCTCCCCAAGAAAAAGTGTGTCCAACAATTATCATCATCATGGATACTATTCTCATTAATTCAAAATTAGATTGTCTTTTATTAATCATAAGATCCCCCTATATATTAATAGATCCAACCCCCATATATTGCTTTTGGATATAATTTAAGCATATCTTTCCACTGAACAATAAAAGTGCTTGCTATGGGATAAACTAATTTACCTGCTAATGTTTTTGTTTTACTATTTGCGAATGTTTCAATGTATATGATTTTTGATCCAAATAGTTTCCCTATATAACACATAGGCACAGCTGTATGTGTACCTGTTGTAACAATAACTTTAGGTCTAATTTTAGCAAACAAATATAAAGATATAAAGCAATTAAATAAAAATTTAAAAATATATGTTAATTTATGATCCTTAGTTCCATAAATTAAAAAGTATACATTTTTATTATCCTCTTTCAAGGAAAGATTCGATTTTGTTTTTTCAGTTATTAAATAACTATCATATTTTTTAAATAAGTCCTTCAATTGTAATAATTCATTTAAGTGACCACCAGTTGAAGATATAAATAATACTCTTTTATTGCTCTCATCTTCTTCCTTAGTAATTAAATTATAAGAAATCAGTAGAGAAAGAACAACCAGTGGAAAAAGTCTTTCTAATACATGACCTGAAAAATATGCAACGCCAAATATTAATATTGGTCCGCTTATTGAAATAATATTTTTAAAATTAAAATCATGTTTTCTGTTTTTTAAAATCCTATATAAATACAAGATTATATAATAAATATAAAATCCAAATAAAACAACCATTCCAATTATTCCATAATGATAAAATTGATATGTATAATCAGATTCAGTATAAATATAATTTAAAGTATGTCCCATACCTAACCATTTATCATACTCATTATTATTTTCATTATATATATTAACTAAAATACTTGTCTTTAAATTTCTAAAATCGCTAGATTTATTATGTGTAACATATTCACACCAAAAATCTATATGTTTAGAAACTGAATAACTATTAACTATATAATTTGGTATTCCCATAAATGATAAATTTTTAGTTAAAAATGTTTTAAATTTATTTTTGTTACTAGCATCTAAATCCTCGCACTTTAATTTTTTAAAATTATTATATTGATCTAATATTTCTTTTTGTTCTTTAGTAGCAGATGAATTATTTTTTTCAATTTGTTGTAAACTACTCATTGCAGTACCACCATTTATCCTATAACGTAAATTATGTGATAATGGAGAATAACAAAATATACAAATAGTTATAACAAACATTATAATTATCGAAGTAATTTTTTTAGATTCTTTTTTTATTACTCTAAAAAATATCCATAAAATGATAAACATAAGATAAATAAGAATTATACCTATACTTGCTGTTTTTGTTCCTATCATCAACATAGACAATGAAATCATAAATAACAAATAATAATCAAACTTTTTTTTATTTTCATATGCGGAATACATAATTATAGGTGCCATCATAAATAACATTGCTGATAACTGATTTGCAGAATAAAATAACCCTCTTGACGTAATTTTATAATAAGAATAATATCCTGTATTTTTAAAATTAAACCATTTAAAAATTGAATCAGCTATAACATCATCCTCACCATACGCAGTATAACTTATAGATAATATATCAGATATAACAATAACATTAGTTATAATAAAGACAAGTATTTTTATTAACTTAAGTATCTCATTTTTAGAAAAGTTACTATATATAAGCAAAATACAATATAATACTGGAACTGCAAACGTGATGATTAAATAATATGTTTCGACAAAAAATGAAGGTTCAGCAAATTCATATATAGACAAATCAAATTTCATTATATTTATATAATGAAATATAGAATATAAAACAAACGTGAACGAAAAAATCATAAATGTTCTTAGGAATTTTTTATTTTTATAATTAACAATAAAAGTTAATATTAATGATACACCTAATAAAAAAACATTTACACTTTCAAAAAATGACAAACCAAATAATTGAATATCATACACAACACGTGTTCTTATAATATTAAATATAGGTTGAATCAAAAGAAATATTGCAAGTACAATTTTATTATAATGATTAATTTTTTCTCGACTCATACTATTTGTTACCTCCCGTGTACATTACTTTAGCTATTAATCTATTAAATAGTAGTAAATATATACCTTTAATACTCTTATAAAAGTACTTATTTCTTCTATAATGAGGAAAATTCATCTTAACATTCTCTATTGCTTCTTCTACTGCTTTGTCATACATATCACTATCCGGAAATTTTGCTGCTGTTTTAATAAAAGTCGCAAATAAATATCTAACATACGAATACTCAATTTCTTTAGCATATTCGTTGAAGAAATTATTATCTATATAAAATTTTAGTATTCCATTCCAATTTTCAATATAATGAAATACCCTTTCATCAAAAGTAGATGTTATTGCACCAGCACGTTGAACATACTTGTAATAAGGCTTTTTAATAACTCCAATACTATTAATATAAGGATATAACCTATACAAAAATTCTACATCTTCATACCAAACATTATTTTTAAACTCTAACTTAAAATTAAATAATCTTTTATTATAAATTTTGTTTGATACAGTCGGATAAACATTAATCATAGATTTTTTAATATCGTCTTTTTTTAATAAATCATGTTTTATATTTGATGATGCATAGACTATCTTGTTATCATAAACATAATCCAAATCACATACAACAACATCAAAATTTTTAGATATTGCTTTGTCATACATATCCTTAAACATATTCTCATCAACATAGTCATCACTATCTACAAATCCAATGTATTCACCTGTTGCATATTTTAATCCGTAATTCCTAGCAGAAGACAATCCACCATTTTCCTTTATATATGATTTCACAAATTTATATTTTTTTGCATACTTATCTATTATTTTTTGACTATTATCCTTCGTACCATCGTTTACTACAATTATTTCTATATCCTTTAATGTTTGATTTACCAACGATTTTAGACATCTTTCTAAATACTCTTCTACATTATATACTGGTACTATTACACTTACTTTAATCAATATATCACTCC
>CAKOXU010000028.1 GCA_934130235.1 uncultured Bacilli bacterium | reverse complement strand
TATTTTCTATTTTTTATATGGATATATATTTATTTATTATAGCTTTAACTTTATCTGAATCATCATACATTTCTATAAAATTTACAAAATCACTAGTTTTAACCTCGCTAAACTTATAATTGTTATAATAACTTTGTAGTATAGAAAAGAATTTATTTTCTCCAAAGAATTGCTCTAATTCATATAAAAGCATAGCGCCAGAATTATATACATAATATGAGTACTCATCATCTTTTTTACTATATTTATCATAAGATAAATTAATACTTTTATCATGATTTGTTTGATCCAAAAAAATATTTTTTAACTTTTTAAATTCCACTACAGACTCAATTTGTTCATTTTTTTCACTTGCAGCTTTTTCAATTACATGTGAACCTGAAATTGGAAATACATAACTCTCAAAAAATTCAGCAAACCCCTCATCTAACCATGGTTCATCGTAAGGATCGTTTCCAACAGCACCATAAAACCATTGATGAGCTACTTCATGCGAAACATGATGTAATACGTGATCATAACATTTATATTTATCGATATTCTTTATTTTTTTTAATTGTATATCAGGATAGCCTAACATAATCAGTCCTGGATATTCCATCGCACTATTGATAAATACATTAACCAGATCTAATTCTTCATAAGGATAATTCCCAATTAAATTAGAATATAGCTCTAAAGATTCTTTCATAGTATCTAAAGTATAATTGATATATTCTTTATTGCCATCATAATTATAAGAATAATTATTTATATTAATTCCATTATATTTAACAGTTTTTTTAGTCAAATTATTTCCAATTACCATTGCGAATTCCCTTAAGTTTTTAGCTGAAATATTATAAACATTATTACTTTTATTTTCTATTCCGGTTGCTACTACTGTATAATCACTTGGAACTAATACTTTAACTGAATAATCTGCTACTGTCGTATAATTTGATTCTGCTCCGTCTATTATATATGGGCTTTTATTCCACTCTCCATTCTCATATATTGATAAAACAGGAAAACAAAACGATAATTGAAATATTATATTGTCCTCAAAAGTATAATAACCAAATCTATTTTTTTGCTTTGGTATATCACTTTGAAAATCAAATGACAGTTCCATTTCTTCTTTAGGTTTTAATGATTTAAATAAATTAACCTTTATCACTGTTGCATCATTGGAAATACTTGATTTAAGCTTATTATTTTCATTATCCTTAAAATTATTTACAACACTTGTTTCATCAGAATCTTTTTTATATACATTTGCTGTATAGTTTCTCAGAATGATATAACTAACTTCATCACTAAAATTATTAATAATTCTAATCTTAGAACGTCCTGAAATGATTTTTTTATCAACGTCTAATGATAAATCCATATTATATTTATCAGCATAAATTATTTTTTTAGCACTCTTATCTATTAATTGCACTTTTTTAACTTTTTTACTATTACTAATAATCGAATTCATATATTCTTTATTTTTAATATTAGTGTCATTAAACTTGTTAAATACATTAAATATTGTTAATAAAATTAGAAAACTCAAACTAATAATCAAAACAATAAATACCCTCTTCTTCATAAATTACTCCTTCTTATTTTCAATAAAATTATTAAATGTTTGTTTAATAAAATCCTTTTCACATAAGCGTTTAAAAACTATAGAATCCCAATTATTTTTAGCTTCACTAAAATCATTTATATTATAATGTTTTAACAAAACATTTTTTTCTACTAAAATATTTTTATCAGAAAAATTAAATTTAATAGATTTAACATCTTTAACAGTAGTAAATATCACTGTTGCATTATAAATAATTGATTCTTTTATATACATATCATCATTAAGATATACATGTTTAATATCATCAAATGTAATATCATAAAAAATAGTTAATACCCCTTTATCAAATACATAATTTAATCTTTCCCACTTTAAAGGTAACTTTAAAATTATATTATCAATACTATCATCTTCAACATAATAATCAATTCCATATAGAGTTTCTCTATCAGTTAAACCACTTACATCATCTCTACTAAAAGTATATACTATTGAAGCACTTAGGCTTAACACCATAAATATACATATTAAGCTTATAATAATATACTTCCTTTTTTTCTTTTTAATTTCATTTGTTGAATAATTAATCGTACTTTTCAAAGTCATTTCTATTTCATTTTTACCATTTATTTTTCCATTTAATAAATCATATAAACTTATATTTAAAACTTCAGTAAGTGGTATTAAAATAGATATATCCGGATAACATATTCCTCGTTCCCATTTACTTACCGCCTTATCTGTTACATGAAGTTTATTTGCTAAATCTTGTTGTGTCATATTCAAATTTTTCCTTGCATTAGAAATTAACATACCTGTTTTTATTAAGTCCATTTCTACCTCCTCACAAATAAATTATTACACAAAAAAGCAAATAAGTAAATCGACTGTGAGTTTAGTTGTAAATTTCTACTTTCAGTTTAATAGTTAAATTACTTTTATATATAAAAAAACGAACTATACAAGTTCGAATATTTTAAAATGGAGGGCCTAGTCGGATTTGAACCAACGATCAGGGAGTTGCAGTCCCACGCCTTACCACTTGGCTATAGACCCATCAATTACATATATAGTATATCAAACATTAATATTTTTTTCAATACTTTAACAAAAAAATATGGTGGAGCCGATGAGATTTGCACTCATGTCCGAATAAAATAGAAAATAACTTCTACAAGCTTAGTTAATTAGTTAATTTCCTAAAATACAAATTAATTAACAAATAATATTTTAGTAAGCCTATTTTTATTCATTACTACTTATAGGCATCACAGTAATATATCCTGCCATATGAGCTCAAATGTACAATTTGCAGGAAAAATTATACTTGAGCGCTTGCCATATACTTAGGCGAAAGCTAATTGATTTCTGTTTCCAGTTATTTTAAATTTATGCAACTACGCATGCATTCTCGACTTGCAATTAAGTCCTAATTTTACCCGTCAAAACTAGACGGCCCCATAATGACCAGTACAAACGCATTATAGCATATTATACTTTAATAGTCAATTTTAATCGTTTTTGTTATAACATCAATATATGTAAAAGATTTAATTACATTATTACACTCTACTAAAAACACATAATCATATAATTCTTTTATTTCAGCTTCATACTCTTCATATTTATTTCTTCCTAAATTATATTTAATAGAAACTATATCACCTAAGTGATCAAGTAAACTCTTCTTTATTTGGCTTATTGTCATCTAGGATACCCCATGTACATAGTCCCCTTAGTAATAATTCCTCCCATTCCATCCTCCTTATATTTTGTACTATTAAGTATTTCTTTTAAATCTATATTTTTATTTATATCAGATAAACTCATCATTGTAGCAATAATAGCAGGATCAAGTGCATGAATATTGATTCTTTTAGGACTAGAAGCAAAATTAGCACCAGCTCTTATTAACTCCTCATAATTGGACTGACATGCACCCGCTATTATTATTAATTTATCATGACTGTGTTCATATCTCCTTGCCTCTTTTATTGACTCCACAAAATATATACTGTTTTTATAATTATCTAAATCATTCGCAGAACCTCTTTTTTTATAATAAGCATCATGTCCTGTTATAACCAATATATTAGGGTTATATTCATTTAAATAATCCATAATCTTACTAGGAACTACATCTTCTTTTTCACATATCCCCATACTCATTAAATTAGCCTTATCATAATACGCTTTACATCTATTTAAATAATCTTTATCTGCATCTATATGAAGTATTTTACCAGGTAAATAAAAGTAATCGTTTCTATCTAAATTTTTAACTTTATTATCTATTCTTTCTAAATATAGTGAATCATCTATATCTATATCAGTCTCTTTTTTCAAATCATTTACGCTAGCATCAGCAATTAATCTTACATTCACACCTTTTAAATAACAAATATCATCTTCAATCTTTATAACTCTAAACAACATATCATTATTATATGAATTACGTGTTACAAAATCATTTACTTTTATCATAGCATCACCCATTTAATTATATTCACAAATATAATTTTAAGAACTAATATTTTTAATACTAATATAATATTATAGGTGATATATGAATAGATGGTGTAGAAACAGAGGTTTATGGTGGTTATTACTAATAGGAGCATGTATAGTATTATTCTATCAAATTATACTTACTATTTTTATATTCACAAGATTTAACTTTTTATTAATTATAATATTTATAATACTTATATTTTGTTCCTTATTTAGAATACTATGGTAAAAAAATCAATTTTTAATTGATTTTTTATATTCACTAATAATCATATTACTTTTATAAAGCCTATCTATTTCATCACCAATTATCTTAGTCATTTCATATTGTCCTTTTGAAAACTCTATTTTTTTAGGCATAATTAATAATATAAATAATAATTCTCTTTCATATTTTTTAAGTGGATATATTTTTTCATAATCCTTCAACAATTCATTAAACGGATAATCAATATAATGAATATTATATAAATTATATAAATCAAATATAGGTATATCTATTTTAGACTTATCCCAACTTACTAAATAGTTTTTATCACTTTCTATTAAATGAGACAATCTTAAATTATTATGAACTACAGATACTCTTATTTTATATTCATTTTCAACTTGCTTAATCCATTCATCCGCCATTTTAATTCCCTTATTTATAGATTCAAAAATAAGAGAAATATTGCGAGCTAAAAGATATTCACTAGGACTCATAAAAACTTTAGAATCTATTATTGTAATCATATCAGTATAGTATTCCTTTAAATAAATAAAATTATTAGCAACATCCTCATATATTTGTTTATACTCATCTGGTTTAGTTTCTCTATAATAAGTAGTTTTAGCATGTAACAAAGCATCTAATTCAACCAAATCAAACATACGCTTTTCATTAGGTATAGAAGAATCCTCTATATATTCAGTTATTAAATAATCACTATCATCAACAATTTTAGGATAATAATTAAAGTTTCTATTATTTAAATAATCATATATATTTTCTTTATGCTTATTCTTCTTTGCTATATACCTACCCTTAGTAGTATCTATCTCAATTATATTATTATTTGTTCTATAAGATAAAGGAACTAAGGAAATACTTTTTAATATTTTACTGAGTTCTTTCATAACTAGTTGGAATAATTATTTTATCGCCTAATACTATATTTGATAAGTCATTATAACTTTCTAATTCTTCTTTAGTAACATTATACTTATCCATTATAGTTTCAATAGTATCTCCTACTCTTACTATATAAATATTATAACTTACATAATTATCACTCAAAGATTCAATATTATCAAAAACAGAATCAAGTTTATCTTTTATTTCTATTCTTTCTTCTTTTATATTTTCCTCATCAGGTAGTATATTAGTTCTAACACAATCTTCTTCTACTATATCTTCATCTTCATCTTCAACTTTTAACTCCAATTTATCTAATAATATATCAATACAAACTGAAAGAACATTGTCATTTACTATCTCATAGTAAAAATCATCAATATCATAAACAGCAGTAGATAAATCGTATCCATCAATCACCTCTTTAAAAGGGAGCTCTAAATTAAAAGGTTCAACAGTTGTTGATGAATCTGTAATTTTATACTCACCATTAATAATAAAATTACCCGATAAAATATTTTTATCCAAAGACAAAGTATGCTCAAGTGAAATAGAAGTTATCTCACTTATATTGGTTTTAAAAATAATTTGTTTTTTAAAAGGTATAATTTCTTTCATAAATCCTCCTATCAATTAAAAGTATGAAAAAAATAAGCTAATTATGCTTATTTAATTCAATTTTAATCTTATTTTTTATTCTTTGAATAGTATTATCTATAGACTTTACATCTTTATTTAATATATCAGCTATTTCTTTATAATTAAAACCATTTATAAGTAGATCAAAAACATCTTTTTCAGCACTTGATAATTTACTATTAATACTATTTATTAATTCGCTGTCAGAATTTATAATCAATTCTTCCGGATTAGAACTTGTATCTTTAATAAAATTCAGCATATTATTATCATCTGAATCATACGAAATGCTTTCGTTTAATATCTTATTTTTTTGTCTTTCACAACTGATTAAAGTACTTATAAGCTTAGTTTTAATACACTTATATGCATAAGTATAAAAAAGTATTTCTTTATTTTGATCAAATGTTTCAATTGCATGATTTAATCCTATCATACCCTCTTGTATTAAATCGCTTCTCTCAAGACCATTGTTTTTACAATACTTATATAATTTATTAACTATTTTTTGGATTAAAGGTTTATACTTTACTATTAATATGTTTTTAGCATCTTCATTTTCTTCTTTTGCTAAACTTATTAATTCATAATCATTATATTCTTCATTGTTCATAATTAGCCTCTATTTTTTAAAGCTTCAAATAAAACTATAGCAGTTGCAACAGAAGCATTTAAACTATTAACAGTCCCTCTCATAGGTATACTAGCAATAAAATCACAATTACTTTTAACCAATTTAGACATACCCTTTCCTTCATTACCACATACAATAGCAGTCTTACCCTTATAATCTATTTGTGTATAATCAACACCATTCATATCAGTGCCAATAATCCAATATCCATTTTTTTTAAGCTTATTTATAGTATCAACCAAGTTAGTAACTTGAATAAGATTAACATTTTCAGTAGTTCCGACACTAGTCTTTATTACTGTTGCATTTACATTCGCACTTCTATCAGTTGGAATAATAATTCCATCTACTCCAGCAGCCTCACAAGTTCTAATAATCGCACCCAAGTTATGTGGATCCTCTATATGATCTAATATAACTATTAGAGAACTATCTAGATTTAATATAGTATCCAAAGTAGAATATCTGTAATCTTCAACATCAAGTATTATTCCTTGATGTAAACCAGATTCTATTTTATCCATATCACGTTTAGTTAATATATTAACCTTAATATTCTTAGATTTAATTAAATTAAGTATATTATAATCATTAAAGTTTTCTTGAAGAAAAACTTTCTTTATCTTTTTATTACCATTTAAATATTCTTGTGAAACATTTTTACCATATATATACATAAAAGCCTCCTAACAAATATTTTACCATTTATTTCTTATTTTTCAAATAGAAACATTGACTTTTATAACAAATATTGCTATCATAATACCTATGAAAAGAGGAAATATATGTCAAAGCTAAATATAAATGAACATTTATTTGATAATGAACACTTTAAAGGATTATTAGGGCTAACTCTTTCTTGCTGTATTATGAGTATGGGTGCAGACATAATAAGAATAAATAATGATTTTAAAAGTGAGCCTGTTATAAAGCCATCAAAAAATACATTTACACAGGATAATGTTATCTTTAGCAATATAGATAATGAGTTATTAAACTATTTTTATGAGAACAAAAACAACTTAAGTAATGTGGGATATGAATTAAATTGGAAAACAGATGAGATACTTTACTATTATTTTACTGATACTTCTACTAATAAAGTATATATTGTAAATAACGAAACAGCACAGTATTTAAACCTAGATGAATTAATTAATAATAAGGTTAAATAGTATGAAATTAACAGTAAGTGGTCAGCCAGTTACAAAAACCCAAGTAATAGTAATCTCATCTTCCATAATAGCTGGTATAGTTATTGGAAGTATATTAGACAAAACATACTTCAAGCAAGAAATAAAAACATATAAAATAGATAAATCAAACTATTTTGATTATAATACATTACCTAATACTTTTACAGAAGCTCAAATAGAATATATTAATAATAATCCTGATATAATTGAAAATGTATATACTATTGAAGACGACAATAAAACTATTTATTATCGTATAACTATTAATAAAAAAAACTATATAATAGATACTGAAACTGCAAAAAAAATAGGTATACACGAAAAACAATATAAAAAAGAATTAACCAATTAATTCTTTTTTTGTTATATAATCTATTATCTCCTCTATTCTATTAATATTATTATTATAATACAAATAGCCTATAAGAGCTTCAAATCCAGTTGCATATTTATATGTTATAATATCACAATTTTTTGGTTTATGATTGCATTTATGATTACGTGCTTTTATTATAATATCAAGTTCTTCTTCTTTAAAATAATTATTGTTCATCAATTCTTTTAAATACTTTGATTGTGCTTTTGCTGATACATATTTAATAGATTCACGTTGCAAATCATTAACACGTACGATATTCTTTTCTATTAAATACTTTCTTATATAGAATTCGTATATACTATCACCAAGATAAGCAAGTACTAATACATTTTTATTCATATCTATCAAATGTAATATCCTTTACAATGCCATTCTTGATATCATTAATTATAATAGAATAAACCTTGTCATAATCAATTTCTCCACCTTTTATTAAACAACCCCTTCTAGTACCTATACAATCCAAAGTACTCACTATATCTTCATTGTCAACCTCATCAATACCATACCTATTTTTTAATATATCTTTATAATATTTGTCTAACATATTAAGTATATATATAACTACTTTATCCATTGGAAGTATTTCTTCTTTAATAGCAGTAAGACTCGCTAAATTATACGCAACAGTTTCAGAATCTAGTTTTGGCCATAGTATACCAGGAGTATCTAATAATTCTATTTTATCATTTATTCTTATCCATGATAGATTCTTAGTAATACCGGGTTTATTTCCTACATTTACAACTTTTTTTCCAACTAGTCTATTTATTAGAGTACTCTTCCCCACGTTTGGTATTCCAACGACAAGTACTCTAATTTTTCTAGATTTCATACCTTTTTCTTTTCTCTTATCAAATTCTTCTTTCATAACATCTTCAGTCAAATTAATCAGACCATTTAATGAGGAATTACCCTCTAAGTTTACAGTAAACACACGATAACCTAAAGATTCATAATACTTTATCCATTTTAATGTTTCATCCTTATCACATAAATCATACTTAGTCATTATAAGTATTCTTTTTTTATTAGATATAAAGGAATCCAAATCTTTAATTTTAGATGAATAAGGCATTCTTGCATCTATAACTTCATAAACCACATCTATTAAATTCTTATTCTCTATTATTAACCTTTTTGTTTTAGCCATATGACCAGGATACCAGTTTATACTCGTTGATGATAAACTTTTTGTATCTTCGTTCATTTTTTTATTCTTTCTCATTTCTCTCTTTTGATGCATATTCATTATTTATCACTTCCATTCTCTATCATTCTTGTTTCATTTAAAAAATTATCAAAGTCTGATTTATATAATTTATC
>CAKOXU010000027.1 GCA_934130235.1 uncultured Bacilli bacterium | reverse complement strand
ATATAAAACAAAAAAGACTCTTTTGAGTCTTTTTAAAAACTTATTGGTAGCGACGGGGAGATTCGAACTCTCGACACCACGGGTATGAACCGTGTGCTCTAGCCAACTGAGCTACATCGCCATAAGACATTAACATTATAACAAACATCTAATAAAATATCAATACTTTTTTGACTAAAAGTAAGAAATATGATATTCTTGTTGTATTGGATGTGGCATTATGAAAAGGAAAAACTTATATTTAATTAACAATCTTATTTCAGGATTAGGCATAATATGTATGGGTATTATTGTCATTTTTGAATCTAATAGATTATACAAAGATATTACTGATTTACTTATACTTATTTATGCTATCTATACTATAAGTTTAATTGGAAACTTTATTATTGGAAAAAGAATAAAGAGAAATAAAGAAACATTTATTAAAATATTTATTAATATTGTATTAATTATTATGTTTTGTATTTTTCCTACTATACCATTATCTATACTACCAATTGTATTTTCTTTTTACTTGTTTTTGAATGGATCTATTAAATTTGTAACATTTATTATTTATAAAAGTAGTAATTGCTCACGTATTTATTTTGATCTTGTTTTAAGCATATTTTTCTATATTTTCGCACTTTTATTTATAAAATTAAGTCTTAATAGTATTGATACACTTATGATTTTATTTGGTATTTATAGCATTTTGCTTGGACTTAATAGACTTATATTGTTTTTAACTGAAGTTATTCCTTATAAGAATAAAATTAAATTAAAAAAGAATATAAGAATGTCTTTACCACTCTTTTTGGAGGCTTTTATACCTTTTGGTGTTTTGAAAAAAATTAACAAAGAGATTGATTACTATTTAGGTGATGATAAGGAAAATAGAACTACTAATTTAGAAATATTTATTCATTTGTCTGATTATGGATTTAATCAATTTGGACATACAGATATATGTTTTGATAATTATGTATATTCATATGGTAATTATGATAAAAAATCTAGGTTTTTAAAATCACTAATAGGTGATGGGGTGATGTTTGTTGTTCCTAGAGACAAATATATTAAATTTGTTAATACTAAAGGTAGAAAAACATTAATTTCTTTTGGAATAGATTTATCTAAAGAGCAAGAAACTAAATTAAGAAATAAACTTAAAAATATTGTTGATGAATCTTATTTGTGGTATAAGGGTGCATACTATCATTCATCTTCGGAAAAAAATAAAGATTATACGTCTAAATTGTATAATAGTACTAAAGCTAAATTTTATAAATTTAAAAATGGTAAATTTAAGAAGTATTTTGTAGTTGGTAGTAATTGTACTCTTTTTACTGATTCAATTTTAGGCGGTGAGGGTATTAACATTATAAAGCTATCAGGTATTTTAACTCCTGGAACATATTATGAGTTTTTAGAAAGTGCTTATAAATATAAGAACTCTAATGTTGTTAGTAAAGTTATATATAAAGAGGTGAAAAGTGATAAAAATAAAGTTAAATAGTTATTTTGATTTAGATTCTACTATTAGTTGTGGTCAAATATTTAGATATACAAAAGATAATGATATTTACACAATCGTTTTAAAAGATCGAGTAATTAGCGTATATAAAGATAATGATTATTTAATTGTAGATTCAAATAAATATGATAATTTAGAATATGTCGTTAAGGATTATTTTGATCTTAACTATGACTATGATAGTATATATAATATTTTAAATAAATATGATAATTTTGCTGATATTGTTGAATTTAATAAGGGTATGAAAATAATTAATCAAGATCCATTTGAATGTCTTATATCATATATAATAAGTCAAAACAATAGAGTTGCATCTATTACAAATTCCCTTAATTTATTGGCGCGCAAATATGGTGAAAGAATGATATTCAATAATAAAGATTACTATTTATTTCCACCTATAAATAAATTAATTAATCTTTCTAAAGAAGATTTTAAAGAGTGTAAAGTAGGATTTAGAGATATTTATTTATGTAGTACTATAAAAAGAATAAATGATAACTTATGTAATTTGAATGAAATAGAAAATATGAGTAGTGATGAGGCTATTAAATATTTAATGTTAAATAAAGGTATAGGACTTAAGGTAGCCTCTTGTATTCTTTTATTTAGCTATCATAGATTTGATGTATTTCCAATTGATACATGGGTATTAAAATATTGTAAAGAGAACTTTGGATTGAAGAACAAAAACCAGATCTCTGAATACTTTAATAGTAAATATAAACAGTACTGTGGTATTGCTATACAATATATTTTTAATTATAATAGAAATAAGTAAAAAAAGATAAATATATGTCTATCTTTTTTTTTGTATTTTTGATATAATTAAATAGAATGGTAGAGTGTGATTATTATGAATAATAAGAAGGGTCAGGCTTTAGTAGAATTTATTATTATAATGCCAATAGTTATAATGCTTATAGTAAGTATGATAGACTTTGGAACTATAATAATAAGTAAGTATTCACTTACAAATGATTTAGAAGTGATTACTGATTTATATGAAAACAATAAGTCTGAAATAGATAATTATAAAAGCAAGCACAATTTGAATATTTCATATAAAGTAGATAATACTTATACTACTATAATTGTTAAGAAAAACGTTAAAATTACATCTATTATGTTGGTACCGGTATTAGGTAAAACATATGAGATAGAAGCCGATAGGACAATAGTAAATGAACAATAAAGGTCAAGTTCTTGTTGTGTTTGTAATAGTAATACCACTCATAATATTACTTCTTATGTATGTTGCTGATTATGGAATGCTACAATATAAGAAAGTAAGCGCTGAACGTGAAGTTAAATATATTATGAAAGACTCTTTAAAAAATACTTATACTAGCGATACCATTACTGATTTAGTTAGAAAAAATATCGATGATTTAAATGATTTAAATGTAAATATTACTTCTTCTGTTCTAAGTATTAGTCTTAGTATAAAATATGACGGGATTATGTTTAATAGGAATCAAATCATTAATATAAACTATAATGGTAATTATAGTACAAAAGAAATAAAAAAGGGATGATTATATGGCATTAAATAAAGCAAAAGTTTTAACTGTTACATCTGTAAAGGGTGGAGTAGGAAAAACTACTACGCTTATATCTTTAGCAGGTATTTTATCTAAGATGGGTAAAAAAACTTTAATAATTGATTTGGATTTTTATGGCAGCAGTGTATGTGCGATGATGAATGTTGATTATAAAGTAGATATTTATAATTTATTTGAAGATATATCCAATAAAAATTTTGGCAATATATCTGATTATGTATACAAGTATAATGATTTTATTGATGTGCTTCCTAGTGTCAAAGACTTGAGAAATGCTAAAAAAATTAATAGTAGAATAATAAACACAATACTTTATAAAGCTATTGTAAAATATGATGTTGTTTTAATAGATACAAATCATATGTTAAATGATATTAATTTATTAGCGTTTGATAACAGTGATACAATTCTATATGTTATTAATAATGATTCTATGAATTTAAAGAACATGAGAAGTGTAGTAGCTATTTTAAATGATATGCAAGCAAATAATTATAAGATTCTTTTAAATAACTCTGTAAGTAGAGATAGAAACTATTTTAATGAATATGAAATAAAAAGTATAATTGGTAAAGATATAGATTATAAAATAGGATATAGTATGCACATTAAAAATATTGATAAATATATAGTTGAAGGAAAAGTATTTACTTTAGATGATAAAATATATAAGTTAAAAGATTGTAAGGTATATAATAAAATAATAGATGATTTTATAAAAGGAGAAAGATAATATGAGTAAATCATTTCAAGAAGAATTTAATATAAAAGATGAAGATATTACCTTAAATGATTTGCCAGATTATGATGCTTTTTCTGATAAAAAACTATTAGATGAACTTAGAACTAAAATAGTTGAAAATGTAATTGATAATAGTAATGGTGCGGCGTCTTTAGAAACAATAAAACAAAATATTGATAATGTAATTAAAGATTATGATCTTTCTAATGTAGAAAGAGCTTATATAAATAATCTTATTGTAAATGAGATTAATGGCTATGGACCACTTACTGAATTATTAGAGGATCCTACTATTACAGAAATAATGGTAAATGGTAAAAATGATGTTTATATAGAAGTAGATGGAAGAATTATAAAGGATGATAGTATATCCTTTATAAATGATTCGCATATTATCAGAACTATTCAAAGACTTATACAACCTATAGGAAGAACCATAGATACAGCTAATCCAATGGTAGATGCGAGACTTTCTGATGGATCAAGACTTAATGCGATTATAGAACCATTATCAGTTAAAGGACCGGTACTTACTATTCGTAAATTTAAAAAAGAATTAGCTGATATAGAAGATTTTTTAAGAAATGGTACTATGACTCCATATATGGCAAGGTTTATAGAGGCTTGTGTAAAGGCAAAAATGAATATTATTGTAGAGGGTGGTACTGGTTCTGGTAAAACTACTTTACTTAATATAATGTCGTCTTTTATAGGGGATGATGAACGTATTATTACTATAGAGGATGCTGCAGAATTAAAGCTTGAACAAAACCATGTTATATCTTTGGAAACTCGTACAGTTAATTATGAAGGTAGTGGTGAAGTAACTATAAGGGATTTAGTTATTAATTCATTACGTATGAGACCTGATAGAATAATTGTAGGAGAAGTACGTGGTAAAGAAGCTTTTGATATGCTTCAAGCTATGAATACAGGGCATGAAGGTTCAATGACTACACTACATGCGAATAGCCCGATTGATTCTTTAAATAGGTTGGAAACAATGGTTCTTATGGCTGGTATGGAAATACCAATTAAGGCTATAAGAGAATATATAGAAAATGCAATTGATATCGTAATAAATATTTCGAGACTTTCTGATGGAAAAAGAAAGGTTACTTCTATTTCAGAAGTAGTTGGAATGAATAATGATGAAATATGTTTAAATGAAATATTCGCATTTAAACAAACTGGTATAACTCCAGATGGTGAAGTTAAAGGAGAGTTTTCTTTTAATAAAGCATCATCTAAAACTTATAAGAGATTAAAATCACGTGGTATTAATAACTTAGATGATATGTTTTTATGAAAGTAGGTGAAATAGATGGATAATTTTAATGCTAATTACAAAGATGATAGTATAGTAGTAGAATATACTCCATCTATTGGTACAGTAAGATATAACTATGTGGTAAAAAAAGATGGAAAAGTAAATTTACATAGTGATGGTATAGATAATAATAAAACTGTATTTGTGTTTGAAAATACAGGTGAATATACAATTGAAATAAATGAATATGACTCTCAAGGAAGTTTAACAACTATCGAGAGTGAAGAGTATAATATAAATAGTATTGATTATGATAATAGTTCCCTTCTTATGTATGCTAGAGGGGCACTATTACTTGTATTAATATTTATAATTTTATTGTTTGTGAAAATATATAAAGCTACTAAACTAGAAAAAAGATTTTCAAAATTTACTGTTAATTCGAATAGGAACATATATTTATCTATAAAAGATAATATTAAGAATTTTTATAAAAAATGTACAATACAATTAGGTGATAAGATATCTAATAGTGTATTTTTGACTAACATATCAAAGAGATATAAAAAGTATGCTGATGCGTTTAATATAAAAGATGGCAACCCAATATATATAATTAGTAAAAAAATAATAATAGGTATTTTATACTTGTTAGTACTAATTATTCTTAAGTTGAGATATACATTAATGCAACCATATGAAATGGTACTTCCTTTCATTGCTGGATATTATTCTTTAGATGTTATATACATATATAAGTATTCTAAGTATAGAAAAAGAATAGAAAATGATATATTATCTGCAATTACTGTTATGAATAATGCATTTAAAGCAGGAAGAAGTGTTAAACAGGCTATTGATACAGTTGCTAATCAGTTAGAGGGACCTATCGCTAATGAATTTAAAATTATATCATTAGAGTTTGAGTATGGAATAGATATAGAAGAGTCTTTTAAACGATTTTCAGATAGAATAAATATAGAAGAGGCTGTATATTTAACTAGTAGTTTATCTGTTTTAAATAAAACAGGTGGAAATATTATAGAAGTATTTTCTATGATAGAAAATACTTTATACAATAGAAAAAAACTATCATTGGAATTAAAGTCATTAACTAGTAGTTCTAAACTTATTATGTATGTATTAATGATAGTACCTTTTATATTTATAATGGTTATTAATTTTATAAATAAAGATTATTTTAAACCTTTATATACTAATCCATTAGGTCTTGTACTTATAGGTATTATATTAATTATATATATTGCTTATATTATAGTTGTTAGACGTGTAATGAAAGTGAGAATGTGATATATGAAATATGGAATTATAAAAAAAATATATGGACAAAATGAGATAGAAGGTATACAATATAAAATAAACATGTTAGGAAGTAATAGAAAATTAGAGTTCAATTCTTATGAATTTTTAAATCTAAGATTAATAACTACTATATTATTTTCTATAGTGTTGCTTTTACTTAATTTTAAGTATTATATGATTCCATTTATTACTATTCTTTACTATTTTATGTTTTATTACTATTTAATATCTTTACCTTTGAAAAAGAGATCTGAAAAATTAGATAGAGAAGCATTAACCTTTTTTGAAGTTTTGACTCTTACTTTGCAGTCAGGAAAAAATTTAGAGAATGCAATAGAAACAACTGTTATGAATGTTAACAGTGAACTATCTAATGAATTTAAAGCTTGTCTTTATGAAACAAAAATGGGTAAATCATTGATGGAAGCCCTTACAACACTTAATAAGAGAATTCCATCTGAAACAATAAATAGTATTATTCTTAATATATTAGAAACTAGTGAGTTTGGAAATAGCATTGTAGATGTTATGAAAAATGAAGTTGAATATTTAAGAGAAAAACAAATTTTAGAAGTAAAAGGACAGATAAATAAGATTCCAAATAAAGTAAGTATTATATCAGTTATATTTATAATACCACTTATATTACTTATAATACTTGGACCATTTATAATAGATTTTATAGGATAGGAGAGACAATATGAAATATTATATGGCAGGAATTAAAGGGGCAGGAATGAGTGCTTTAGCACTTCTTTTAAATGATTTAGGATATGAAGTAGTAGGATATGACGATGCAAGTGAACATCGTTTTACAGAAGACAAATTATTAGAGCGTGGTATAAAAATATATAATGATTCTAATGATGAATTAACTAGTGATTGTATAGTAATATATTCTCCAGCACTAAAGAAAGATGAACATAAAGAACTTATAAGAGCTCAAGCACGTGGATGTATTATATATGAGTATGAAGAAATGTTAGGTAAGTTAACAAAAAAGTTTAATACCATTTGTATATCTGGATGCCATGGCAAAACTACTACAACTAGTATGTTAAGCCATAT
The DNA here is from genome assembly GCA_934130235.1 of uncultured Bacilli bacterium. Lineage (GTDB taxonomy): Bacteria > Bacillota_I > Bacilli_A > RF39 > UBA660 > UMGS1613. Next base: position 3,788 of record CAKOXU010000027.1, on the reverse strand, counting down.
TATGGATAATATAGAAGGCTGTAGTTATATAATAGGTGATGGTAGAGGTCATGGAAATAAAGAATCAAATAGATTTATACTAGAGGCTTGTGAGTATAGAAGACACTTTTTAGCTTATGATCCTGAATATGTTGTTATAACTAATATTGAAATGGATCATACTGATTATTATAAAAGCATGGATGATATGATACTTGCATATCAAGAGTTTGCTAATAAGGCAGAAAAAATGGTGATAGCTTGCGGTGATGATGTAAATACAAGGTATTTGGAGGTTAATCCTCAAATATATTATTATGGTCTTGATGAAGACAATGATATTCAAGCGCGTGATGTAGAGTATTCTAAAGATGGTACTAGCTTTGATGTATTTGTAGAAGATGAGTATTATGGACACTTCTCATTACCTCTTTTTGGGAAACACATGCTACTTAATGCTTTAGCAGTTATAGCTATTTGTCATTATGAAAGATTAGATGCTAGAGAAGTTGCTCGCTATTTAAAAACATTTAAAGGCGCCGAAAGAAGATTTAAAGAATCTAAAGTAGGTAATAACATAATTATAGATGATTATGCTCACCATCCTACTGAAGTAAAAGTAACAATCAAAGCTGCACGTCAAAAATATCCAGACAAGCAAATAATTGCTGTATTTAAGCCACACACATTTTCACGTGTAGAGGAGTTTGCAGATGAATTTGCAGAAGCTCTTAATCTAGCAGATTATGCTTATGTTATGGATATAAACTATGATAGAGAGGATCCAAACGATTATCCAGGAATAAGTGCATATACAATAATTGATAAATTAAACAATGGCGATTATATTGAACAAGGCCAAGCAGAAAAATTATTGAAATATGATAATGCTGTAATATTGTTTATGAGTAGTAAAGAAATTTATTTGTTAGAAGATGAATATAAAAAATTAATTGAAGAATAATATGGGAGTTGTAGTATGAAACATAGTAAGAAAAAAGACAAAAGATTTAAACGAATAATAATATCATTAATATTTATACCTGCGTTCACAGTTTTATATGTAATAGGTTTAAATAGTAATTACCTAATTAGAAAGCCGGTTTTTTACTTAATACTAGTATTATTAATTGCATTATTTATATTATTATTTGTAAATTTAGTTTCTTATAATAAAAACAAAGGAGAAATAAAAAGAAAACTAAAGAAAAAGGTGAAGATATTTTTAATTATACTTTACTGTATATATTTTGTATGTTGTAATGGATTTTTAATTCTTCTGTATGGAAGAAATGATAAATTTAGAACATGGCTAATTACAACAGCAATGCAGACAATGAATCATCAATATTTGTGTAAGTGGTTCTATAATAACGATATAATTAATCAAGTAATAAACAGTAATAAAGTAGAAGAATCAGGAGAATCAACTGATACATCACTTGTAAAACATAAAGATAAATTTAGAAAAGAAACATATAAGGATGAATATGAAAAAGAAATATTAGATGTAGATGATGATACTAAGTATAAGATAATAGAACTTAATGTAAACGGTTGTAAAGGATACTTAGCAGCTATATATGATCCATCTAAGGTTAAAGTAGCAACTACTGATTACATTGGAGTTAAAGGTGAATATGTAACTACAATGGCTGAAAAAAGAAACGCTTTACTTGCTATTAATGCAGGTGGTTTCTATGATCCTGGTAATTCATCTAGAGGAGGTACTCCTACTGGAATTACTATTTCTGAAGGTAAAATTATTACAAACGGTGAGTATGGTAATAACAATCAGGGTGGAGGAATAATAGGATTCACCAATGATAATGTATTAATGCTTGTAAAAAATAAAACGGCCCAACAAGCACTAGACATGGGAATAAGAGATGCAGTAAGTTGGGGACCATTCTTAATAGTAAATGGTAAGCCTTCATTTATACGTGGTAATGGTGGCTGGGGCTATGCTGCTAGAAGTGCAATTGGACAAAGAGAAGATGGAATTGTATTACTTTTAGTAATAGATTCAAATTCAACTCGTACTAAGGGTGCTGATATGGTAGATTTATCTGAAATAATGCAAAGATATGGTGCTATTAATGCAGCTAACTTAGATGGGGGTACATCAAGCGTTATGGTAATGCCAAGAGAAATTGCTAAATCTAAATATAATGCTAGATGTACAGATTATTATACTAAAAAGTATTGTGCTATTAATGATCCTATAGACGGTGAGTTAAAGCACCAGACAAGACCAATCGCAGACAGTTGGGTAGTAGTTGAATAATTATAAAAATATGATATAATAGTATCATATTTTTTATTGAGGTGTTTAAATGAAATGTAGTATTAATGATATAATAAGAAAAGAAATAATTGATGCGTGTGATATTATTGATTATAAGTCGACAATAAACTTAGAGTCATTTTATGAATGGTATTCAAAACTAAATTATAATAAAAAAGATTATATCTTAAGATTGATATTAGCAGATTACTTTAAAAGAAATATGTTTATTACATTTTTAGATAGAGAAATAAAAACAATTGATGACTTGTTGCTTGCTCTTGAGTTAAATGAAAATGGAATACTTTCATTATACATTTCACAGTTAGTAACATTTTATCTTGAAACAAATATAGATAAGCAAGATATAATAGAAACAACAATTGTCAATCCGATAGACTTTAATATATTACCAGAAACAGAAGGTTGTAACACATATGATGAATATATTACTAAAATTTTTCATGGCAATATCTTAGATAAATTAGTTTATAGTAGACCATATGATTTAAACACCATGCAAGAAGATTATAATGAGTATATAAAAGAATATGATAACAATCTTATCAATAGCTTAATAACAGATTATGCAGATAGAATATATAGTTTAATAGACATTGACAAAAATTTATTTAATAATATTTCAATAGAATTATTAAAAAACTACTATGAGTGGGAATACTTTTTTATAAAAAAAGATTCTACATTAGGTCTTGATGATTATAAATTAATGAATAGTATAGAAAAAATGAATAAAAAAGAATTAATTGGTATGTGTGAAGATTATGTATTATTAAGAAAATTAGTACACAATTATTTTGAAACACATAGAATTCAAAATAATTATAATTACAAAAAAGTAAAAGAATATAATTTAAAACATATAGATTCAGATATAAAAGATAAACTAAATTACAAATAATATTTACAAACAAGTTATTTTAGTAAAAAAATACTTGTTTTTTTTTTTTTTTTTTTGATAAGATGGTAATGTAAGAAAGTAGGTATTAGGAATGAAGAAAAAAGGATTTACATTAATAGAACTTTTGGCAGTAATAGTAATACTAGCAGTTATTGCATTAATCGCAGTACCAATAGTACTACAAATAATAAATAGTTCAAAGAGTAGTTCATATGTAAGGAGTGCAGAATTATACGCACATAGTCTAGAGAATAATATATCCGCACAACAATTATTAGATTCTACATATAATCCAGAAAGCTGTACAGTAAACAGTGATGGAACAGCTTTATGTGATGATAGAACAATAGAAGTAGTAGAATCAAATACAAGTCCAAAAAATGGAACTATTAAAATAAAAAAAGGAGAAGTAGATGAAGGATCAACATTAACATTTGATGATACTACATTAGAATATAAAGATGGAAAATGGAAAACATCATCAACAACACCAACACCATCAAATGATATGGAAGAACCAGACTTATCTATAGGACTAACACCAGTAAGATATAATGGAACAAATTGGGTAGTAGCTGATACTAAAAGTGAATGGTATAA
>CAKOXU010000026.1 GCA_934130235.1 uncultured Bacilli bacterium | reverse complement strand
ACCTCTCAGTTCGGCTACGCATCGTCACCTTGGTAGGCCATTACCCCACCAACTAGTTAATACGCCGCAAGCTCATCCTAAAGTGAAGCAAACGCTCCTTTTAGCGTATCTAGTTATCTAAATACGAATCATCCGGTATTAGCGTTCGTTTCCAAACGTTATCCCAGTCTCTAGGGTAGATTACTTACGTGTTACTCACCCGTCTGCCACTAGGTGGAAAATCCACGTCAAACCAAATCCGGTTTTTGTGCAAGCACGCAAACTTTCAATAATTATCTGTGGGCCACCTCGTTCGACTTGCATGTCTTAGGCATGCCGCCAGCGTTCATCCTGAGCCAGGATCAAACTCTCCAAAAAAAAATAATTTTTAATCGAATTGTTCTTTCCTAACTAATTTTGAATTGACATTTTGCTCAGTTTTCAAAGATCATTCCACTTTTCAAAACTTAACTTTTTTAATAAAAATTAGTTCCATTTCGTGAAAAGCAAACATAGTATATCAAATCAAAAATTAAATGTCAATACTTTTTTTGAAAGTTTTTAATTTTTTTTAAATTTGACATATTTAATACTTGCGAAATGTAAATTAATCAATTTTTTTATATCCACATTTACATGTTTCAAAAATCGACAACATTTGCATGACGCTTTACAAATATATCAAATATATTTGGCTGTGTCAATACTTTTTTTGAAAGTTTTTAATTTTTTTTGATTTTAATATATTTTCATAAATAAAAGAGTACCCTCTACTCTTTTATTATATTCCATTCATCAATTAAAATTACTATTTTCTGCTTCCTTTTTTAATTCTAAATACATTTCTAAATACTCCATGTTTTTTTTAGAGTCAAACATCACATCATTATTATTATAGTCCTCTATAAGCTCTTTTAATGCATTATTAACAACAACATCTAAATCGTCAGAATAATTCATTTTATTTTTGTGATACTGATACTCGAGCTTATCTAAAATTTTATAATCGCCTTTTGGAAATATTCTTAGATCCAAATCATAATCAATATATTTAATCGTGTTCTCTTCTATTATATATGGAGTAGCTATATTACAGTAATAATAGATACCGTCTTTTTTCATCTGTGCTATAATATTGTACCATCTATCTTTAAAAAAATACATAATAGCAGGTTCCTTAGTCCTCCACGTTGTACCCTCTGATTCTGTAACAGTTGTTTTATTATTGCCAAATACTAAATAATTTTTTTGTTCTTCCAATAGTACGGCTTCATTCCAAGCTCTATGTACTTTGCCATCATGCTTATAGCATTGTATCTGAAGCCTATCTCCTATACACATTTTTTTCATTTTCAAATCACCTGTTTGTATTATAACACATTTTACTAAAAATAAAAACAATTATAGTTATTACACCGTATTATTAAAATATTTAAATTAATAATAAAAAAGTCACTAGAGAACTCCCAGTAACTTTGATTATAAAATTATTGATGATTTATTTAGATAAGTAATCGATTGCTGTTTGTAATTGATTATCATCTTTTTCTTCATATGTATCATAATATTTATCATCTAATTTGACTTCTATATCTGGTATTATTCCACCATCATCTGTTAAGCATTTAGAATTAGGAGTTAACCATTTTTTAGTGGTAATTTTATATTGACTACCATCTGATAGGTTAACCATTTCTTGAACAGAACCTTTTCCATATGTTTTTTGACCTATTAATTTATATCCGAAATTGTCCTTTAATCCTGCTATTAAAACTTCTGATGCAGATGCGCTGTTTGAATCGGCTAATAGAACTATCTCATATTTTTTCTTATTCTCATTTCCCGTACCATATGTTGCTTTTACTTTTCCAGATTGCTTAAATTGATACATTATTTGTTTAGAATTTAAAAACATATCTAATATATTATCCACTGCAGTTAAATGGCCACCACTATTTGATCTTACATCTATAATAAGTGAATCGATATTTTTACTTTCTAAATCTTCAAGAGCATTTTTAAACTGCACATATGTATTGTTAGCAAATATTCCTATATATATATACCCTATTTTTTTATTATTTACTTCATATACTTTTGAAGTGACTGATGTAAGAACTATACTATCTTTTTTTAAAGTAACAGTCTTTTCTTCATCGCCGCGTATCAATTTTAATACAAAGTTATCTTCTTTACTACTTGTTACATAACTGCTAAAATCAGAACTCTTCATATCTTTTGATAATTTATCATTTATGGAAACAATTTTATCTCCAACTTTAATATCCACTTTAGTTGCAGGGCTATTTTTTAAAATTCCAGTAACTATCATATAACCGCTTTGTTCATCTTTACCTATTTGAAGTCCTAAGCCTTTATAAGAGCCATCAAGTGTTATTGAAAAATTGTTTGATTCTGTTTCATCCATATATACTGAATAAGGATCATCTAATGATTCTGTCATTCCCTTAATCGCACTATTAATAAGTTCATCTGGATCTAATTTTTTATAATAATTGTTAAGAATGTATTCATAATTATATATAAATTTATTTAAATTCTTATCATTAAGTTTTGCAGATTGTGAAGCTACGTTTGTATGAGTAAAGGTTTCTCCTATAAGTATTCCCGTTAAAAGCGCTATCATAACAAAAAGTATTACTTCCATATTTTTTATACTTCTTTTATTCATCTTTGCTTTTATGTTATTAATGTTTATTTTTTTATGTTTCATTCTATCACGCTTCCATTCTCTTAAACTATATCATAATATGAATAAAATGTCCATATTTTTTTACTTCATATATTGCTTAAAACATGTTATAATTGTATTGGTGATACTGTGAAAAGATTTAATATGATTGACGATTCTTTTATTTGTGAAAATTGCATGAAAAATGTAAGTAAATTGAATTATACAGCAAGAGATCATTGCCCATATTGTTTATATTCAAAACATGTGGATGTTATGCCTGGCGACAGAAAAAATGAATGTAAAGGATTATTAGAACCGATAGGCATAGAAAAATTTAGAGACACTTATAAGATTATATATAAATGCAAAAAATGTGGTCAACTTCATAAAAACATAATAGCAAATGATGATGACATGAATCTGATTATAGAATTATCTGTTAACAAAAAATAAAAGTTCACAATGTGAACTTTTTTTAAAATCTCCAAATATCTTCTTCTTTATCATCAGACAAAGACTGAATTTTAGGTAATTCTATATCATCTAAATCAGGTATTTCTACTTCTTTGTCTTTTTTATTATCCAATGTTAAATTATCTATATCAGAAATCAAATCATCGTCTATTAAAGATTTAACTGGTATTGCTTCGTTAAACACTTGATCAACATCAATATCATTTTTTGGTAGTTCAGGAGTAGATGACTGTTTTATTTTTTCTACTGGAGTTATAAAAGAATCCAAAGATTGAGAAAAATTTTCTTTATCCTTTTCAGTTGTAGTAGATAAATCATTTACGTGTTCGTTACCATCAGTTTCTGTTAATTCAACAGTTGAGTCTTGCTCTTTATTATCATCTTTTTGTTCATGAATATCACTCTCACTATTCGTAAATTCAGGCTGAATTGGTTGTGTTAAAGAATCCTCAACTTTATCTATTGGTTTATCGGATAAATCTAAATCCTTAGTATTATCTTTTGTCTCATTTTTTTCAGGATCATCCTTTGTTCCTTGTCCAAAATTGGTTTTATCTGCAAAATATCCGATAACAGCCAATAATATCACTATTATTATAGATAAAATCCAAATATAATTATTCATAAAATATTGTACTATATCGGGCATATTATCCTCCTTATTCTTTTACACTATTAATAATAACACAAATTATTATTTTTTACAATATTATTTTTCTAAAAAGTCTTCTCCCTTAAATGGCTCAACTTTTGATAAATGTGGATAGTCTTGTTGTCTTAACACTTCAAACAAAACTAACGCAACACAATTAGATAAATTAAGTGCACGTATATTATTGTTTGTTGGAATGCGTAGACATCTATCTAAATGTGATTTCAATATTTCTTTAGGAATACCTGTACTTTCTTTACCAAAGACTAAATATATGTTTTTGTTTCTGTCACTAAAATCAAAATCTGAATGAGGTCTTTTTCCATATCTAGTTAAATAGTAAAAATCTCCATCCTGATTTTTAGTTAAAAACTCATCATAGTCATCATATAACGTATAATTGCAATTTTCTATATAATTTACACCACTACGTTTAATATATTTATCACTAAGTGAGAATCCTAAAGGACCAATTAAATGCAAATGTGTATCTGTTCCAGCACATGTTCTCATAATATTACCCGTATTTTGTGGTATTTCCGGTTCATATAAAACTACATTAATCATTTAAACACCTTATAGTTTATTATGGTATTAATATTATAGTTATTAATGTTTACATATATAACACTATCTTTCTTATTATCTTTTATAATTAATATAATAGGAGTATGAAAAGTATCAATATCAATATTATATTTTTCTTTTAAAATTTTATTTAAATCATTCTCAACTCCATCACAATCAATTCCAACTACACGTTCATAAAGATTAACTTTTTTGAGTTTTTTTACAAATTCAGATTGAAATGATTCATCTAAATTATTTCTGCTGTTGTACATATATAATATCAAGTCTGAATTTTCTATCGTATATTGATTGAAATCTTTTATCTCAATTGTATTAAAACTTACAGCATCATTTTTGTTAGCATCAATATATGTTTTTCTCAAAACCAAAGTCAAGAAAAAAACAATCAAAATAATAATGCCTAAAATCAAATAATTTTTAAACGGTACTTTTCTCATTGTATTCCCCCTATTTCATTATCCTCAAGTTCTTCTCTTTTAACTATAGGAAGAGTAATTTTTTCTTGCATTACTACATCTTTAAATTTTTCTCTAAACAAATCCAATTCTTTTATAATAGAATCCGCATATATTCTTTTGCTAGTTCTAATGGCATTGTATACATCTAGAGTTGTTACAAATGGTCTATTTTGAAATAAAGCTTGAGAAAATGCCGATGTTAAAACTGAAAAAGCAATATCCGGATACATAGCTCCTAGTCCATATACCCTTTTATACTCACTTGTCGCAGATACAATAGATTCTAAAAGCATACGAGTCACATATTCATTATATCTAAATTTAATTCCTGTTTGCTTTTCTATTTTTGGCAATGATTTATATAATATTTCAACTGTAGTTGGTTGATCAGGCTCTGATACATTTATTTTTTCAAAACGTCTTAAAAACGCTCTATCTCTTACTACATATGTATTGTATTCCATATCCGTAGTAGCACCTATTAATTTAACTGTGCCTCTATCAATAACTGGTTTTAAAATATTAGCTAAATCCATTGAATTAGTACTTGTAGCGCCTATTAAAGTATGAATCTCATCTATAAATATTATTACATCATTTACTTGTTTTAGCTCCTCTACTAAGACACTTACTACCATTTGTTCATTACCATTATATGTTATTTTTCCTATCAATGATGATGAATTAATTTTAATAACTCTATAGTTTTGTAAAACATTAGGAACTGTTTTATTCATTATTCTATAAGCTAATCCTTCTACTATAGAAGTTTTACCTACACCTGCTTTACCTATCAAAAGTGCAGATTTTTCTGGAGTAAGTAGAACCATCATCAATGTTTTTAATTCTTCATCACGTGCTATTGCAGGATCTGTTAAATATACTTTATTAGTTAAATCTTCTCCATAATTCTTTATAACACTAAATCCATTGTAATTATTATTCATATATAATTCTCCTTTTAATAATTATAACACATTTACAACAAAAAAAAAGAATATTTTAATTATTTCTTTTTTTGCTTACTATTAATTGATCTGGCAATACATATATTCTTTTATTTTCACTATTTAACTGTTCTGCACTCATATTTAAATCAAGTGCTATATCATTAAATGTATCTCCCTCTTTTGTTATGTATATGCCTATATTTTCTTTAGGTATTAATATTTCTTGATTTGGATATATATAATCATTTTTATTTAATCCATTTAAAAGAAGTATTAAATCAGGAGTTGTATTATTTTCGCGTGCTACTTTATATATAGTATCGCCATTTTTTACTGTATAAGTATTAAAAAATTCATTTGTATATGATGGTACTACTATTAACGATCCAACTTTTAAATCTGCATCTGTTGTAAATCCATTTATATTTTCTATATTTTCTCTTGTAGTACCTGTTTTATTTGCTATAGTATCAATTGTGTCTCCATACTCAACTTGATATATTTTATACACTTTATCACCTCTAATATAATATATGTTTTACAACATTTTAAGTTCTACTTTTAATGTTAATTAGTATAATATACTAGAAAGAGGGATTATATGAAAAAGGAACTACCAAAAGTATTTAAAAATAATATAAATAAAAATTTAAACAATAATAAAAAATTTTTTTATGGAAATGGTACTATAGAAGAAAAAAGAGATACCAGAAGTGTTGTACAAAAAATTAATGATATTTTTTCAGCACCAAATTATGTCTACAAAGCTAATGTTGATATTATATTAAAAGATAAAACTATAACAAAAAAAATTATAGGAAGAAACAAAGAATATATAATAACTATGGATAATGATTTAATTCCTATTAAAGATATTATTGATATTAACGCACAAAAAAAGTAGTTAACTACTTTTTTTAATGATAAGAAAAAGACCTTAGTCTTTTTTATATACATTCTACGTATGTATCTTGTAAACATCTTAGACAGCAGCAGCAATTTAAATTCATTGTGAAAAATGAATTAGTTGCTACATAAGGATAAATACTTGTTGTATCTGGGTTGTCCGCTAACACTCTAAAAGTAGCACAGCATCCATCTATTTTTTCTACTCTAAACACATTAGAGCAAACTACACCTTCATCTCCACATACAACATTCTCTTTTGTAGTAGGCATACTCCATGGAGTTCCATTACCACAACATGTATATAAACATACTGGTCTAGTATTGCATCCTAGTGTAGTTGTTCCACAGCCTAAGAATCCTCTATCGCATGTATCTAAGCAAGCTTCTCCACAGCAACTAGCATTTTGTTGTAATACATTTATTACTGTAAGAATCTCTGCTATACAACGGCAGCTATTTTCATCTGTATTATTATTGCACATATATAATCCACCCTTTCGTTTCTAGTATAATTTATTCAATAGTTAAATAAATGTGTAAATAAAAGCCTATCATCCTTGATTATTTTTAACATTTAAACTATAATTAAGTTGGTGAGTATATGAAAAAGAAAAAAAATGATGGATGTATTGAAGAAAGGGCTACATACTATATTGATGAAGAAAAAGGAACAACAGTAAGAGACTTACAATTGGCTGTTCTATCTGTAATGGATGAGGTAGATAGAGTTTGTAGGAAGAATAACATTAAGTATGGTTTGATAGCTGGTAGTGCGCTTGGTATTGTTAATTACAAGGGATTTATTCCTTGGGATGATGATATTGATGTATGTGTTTTGAGAAGTGATTGGAATAAATTTATTGATGCTCTTAATAAAGATTTAGGGGATGATTTTTACTTTCAATGTTTTGAAAACGATAATAAGTTTAATACTATAAACGGTCCAACTATGAAAATAAGGAAAAAGAATACTTATATTGAAGAAACTAATTTTTTACTAAAAAACAGATGTAAAAGCGGCGATGGAGTTTTTGTAGATGTTATTATTTATGATAATGTTAATGAGAATAAATTAATTGATGAACTTTCACGTACAGTTATTAAAATAGTTATGCCTTTTATTGTTTTATTTGACAATCTAAGAATTAATCCAATTCATCTAAAAAAATTTGTTGTTTGGTATTCTAATAGATACTCTAGAAAATGTGAAAATAGCAAACTTATAAGTCAACCTATCTCTGTTCCTTGGGAAAAATTCATGAAAGAACCGGTATTTTTAAAAAAGGATGTCTTACCTTTTAAAGAATATGATTTTGAAGGAAGAAAATTTTATTCATATAATAATATTGAAAAAATACTAAAAAAATGGTACGGACCTAATTGTTTAAAAAAGTGGGATGGGGAAAAATGGATAGAAACATTACCAGTAACAAAAAGAGTGCCAAAGCACACTGTATATTTAGATCTTAAAAGTGATAAAGCTCCTAAGATAAGTAGATATATAGTAAACTTGTCTTCTATAAGTCTACTATTTGTTCTTATTTCTATTATTTTATTCAATCAATTGAGCTTTTTATTCCTAGGTAGTGCTATTATAATTATAGGAATTATTTTACTTTATTTAGTTAACCGTTAATCGGTTAACTTTTTTTGATGTTTTTAGGCCTATACAAAAGAAATTAAATGATAATAGTATATTTATAAGTTCTATATTGTTTACTGCACTACAAGCCATTAAAACAAGTGAAGAAAGGGTAAATCCATATATTATTGAATACATTTTACTTTTATTATTTAAAAACATGTAATCTAAAAATTTAACAGTAGGAATAGCGCCTATTATTAGGCCTAGCATAAAACATACAATCTGAGAAATATTAAAATTTAACAGAGTTAATGAAGCAATGAAATTAATATATTTATCATATAAATTTAAAGTTGTAAAAATTGCTGTTCCGCTTATACCAGGAATAATCATTGTAATAGATTCTATTATTCCAATAAATACGAATATTAAATCACTATCTGTATTTAATTTAATATTTATAAAAAAAGAGCATAATAATATAGACAAAATAAAACTTATAATAATATATTTTTTATGTTCTTTTTTTATATCACACCTAATTTCATATATACTTGGAATTATTAATCCTATAAAAAAGTACATAGTAACCATCCTATTAATATTAATTAAATATATTATTATATTACTAAATACAAGAATAGATATTGCCATACCAATTAATAATTTTAATAAATATATAAAGTCTTCTCTAGTTATGCTTTTAATATTTGATAAAATGTGTATAACTTTTTCATATACTCCTAAAGAAATTGCAATTACAGCACCTGAAATTCCTGGTATTATTTTACCAACACCTATAAGTATTCCTTTCAATATCATTGTACCACCAGTTAATTATATTATTTTTCTACATTAAAATAACCATTCTCTACATATTTTGTTTCTTGTACCACTATAAAAGCTCTCTTATCGTATTTATTTATAATAGACTTTAATTTATTTAATGAGTGATCTTTTATCTCAATATAAAGCATATATTTATTACCTTGAATATCTAACACAGATATTCCATATCCATTTCTTTTAATTTCGTTTACTAATTCATCATTTTTATTTGATAGTATTACTTGAACTTCTAACGTAGTTTTAATAAAAATTTTTGATATTTTACCACCAATATATGTACCTATTGAAAACCCTAAGGAATAAGATAGAACAATAAACGCACTGTTATTATCTGTAGATAGTGCCTCTTTTACAACCAAAAACCATACAGTTATTTCCACCAATCCTATTAAAGCAGCATACAAGTCCTTACCTTTTACTGTATTAATAGTTCTAAAAGTACCTAACGATACATCTATTAAACGTGCAAAAAAAATTTTTAAGCACATAAAAAAAAGATTCATATTATCACCATTATTAGTATAATATAAATCTTGTTTTATATACTTTTATAATTCTTTTAAAGCCTCTACTATTTTAGAATGTCCTACATAATAATTTACTATTTTTTTGTTTGATACTTTTATAAGTACTTCATCAGATATTTTTATTTCTGATGCATTATCACTTATACTAGTTTTATCTGATATATAATTCTTATTAAATGCACTATCTAAATCTATTTTATATACCTTTAAACTATCATCTTCCTGTTGATACTTAGAAATATATGTATTATACATTTCTATATAATTTGGTTCATATTTTGTTGTAGTTTTATCATACAAGCTCTTTTTAGTAGCAAGAACATAATACTCATCTTCTTTTTGATTAAGAATATTTGAAACTGTAATTTTTTCATTATCAATTACAGCCGGAGTTTCTATATCGCTACTTTCGGTCTTTTTATTTAGAACAAAATAAGTTATTAGATAGAATAATCCAAATATAATCAATACAATCAAAATAGTTTTTACCATGGTCTTTACTGAGTATTCGTTGTCTACCATTTCTTGTTTTTCATTTTTTTTAATTAATTTTGCTTTCTTCATTCAAATCACCAAAAGTATTATATCACATTTTGGTAATCAAGTTCAATTATTTTGATAAAGCTCCAACGGAAATTGATTGTGCGACAGTTAATATTTCATCCAAATCCATTGAATCAGACATTACAGAATATTCAATTCCATTACTTATCCATGAAACAGAATCACTTGAAAGCGCTCCAACTGTATCCATTATAATATATGGATCACCATATACATAGTCCAAACTTGTTGAATCCTTTACTGTTTCTTGTACTATGGTAAAAGATGATTCTCCTGCAAATGTTAGGATTGCTCTTTCACCATTATCCGTATTTACGACATTTTGACCTGATAAATGTGTATCTGCAGGAACATACATAGGATAAATTATCTCCTCTATTTTTGCAACTGTATTGTTTTTTGTTTCGTTATTGTCTGTAGTATTTTCTTTTTTATTTTCTGATGCATTATTTTTTGATTTATCTTCTGTATTATTCTCTTGTGCTGTATTATTCTCTGTTGACTTTTTTGAACTATTGTCATTGTTTTGTGCTTTCTCATATGCCTTTGAATCAAAATAATTTTTATCAAATTTTGCATTAAAATCTATATTGTTTATTTTAAGTGACATTTTAACATTATTATTGTCGTCCACTACTTCTATTTTAGTTATAGCTCCTTTTGAGTTTAAATATACTTTTTGATTTTTGAAATCTTTTTCAGTAGTATATTCCACTTTGCTTGTAATTACATATCCACTTTTTGTCTTCTTTTGCGATGAATTTTTATCACTATTTATATCATCTATAACTGGTTGCAACAAATATATTTGTGAATTGTTATATGGCCAATCGCTTTGAAATTTAAAGCTTTTATTAAGTGATGGTGTTAATACATAAACACCTTCTTTATTTTTTAAAATTATTTGCTCATGATCATTATTTTTGTTTATTAAACTAACTTTGAAATTATCTCCTTTTTTATATGATGAATCAACTTTATAAGTATAAATCTCTTCATTTCTATATATTTTTAAAGTTCCAGTCATATGATATGCACTCGATTTGTTTACTTTGTTTGTTAAATCCTTAATAACATTTTCCTCTCTTTTACATCCACAGAGTGTTATTAGTACAAAAACACTCAAAAAAATTAAAACTTTTTTCATTTTTCCACCTCAGTTTTCAATTAATTATATTTTTTTGTTTTGGCTTTATGAATAAAAACAAACAAAATGTTTAAACTAATAATAAAAGAAAGGATGAAATTATGGAAGGATTGCAAAAAACATGTTTAGTTTTTACAATAATAGGTGCAATTGTATGGCTTTTAGTTGGTTTATTTAACTTTAATTTAGTTGAATGGTTATTTAAAGGAACTGCTATAGCTCGTATCATTTATATTATTGTAGGAATTTGCGGAGTTATTAATATAGGTTTACTATTTAATCACTTTGAATAAAAAAAAGACACTGTTTAAAGTGATAAAATAAATGTAGACAGTATAAAAAGATACTGTTTACATTTTTTTATGTAATAATATTTATAAGGAGG
>CAKOXU010000025.1 GCA_934130235.1 uncultured Bacilli bacterium | reverse complement strand
AAAAAGGGTGTGATACTAAATGAATGGAAATGGATATTTAATACCGGCTAATTCTAAAAAGAGTATGTTAATATTTAATGTATTTAATACTGTAGATTTAGTTTTATTTGGGACTGGAGTAGCAATTTCGTTTTTGCTACTCATGTTCCTACCGGTTGATCAATTCTGGGTAGCTATTCTTGCTATATCACCAGGATTAATTACAGGATTTCTTGTAATGCCTATTCCTAATTATCATAACGTTAGGACGGTATTGAAAGAGGCATGGGAGTTTTATACTACTAGGCAAAAATATATATGGAAGGGTTGGTGTTTTGATAGTGGCGAAGATAGAAAAAAGTAAGTATACTGATGTTCCTGTTAAGAGTATCAGTAATGGTGTAATTGTTTTGGATAATAATCAAAAAGTTACTGGAATTAAAATAATGCCAAGAAATATTTTTATTTCATCACCAGAAACTCAGAATGCAATTATCATGAATTTAAAGAATGCTTATAATGCTATTGATTATGAGTTTTGGCTAATAGTTGCTGATAGACCAGTTGATATTAATGTATATTTATCTCAATTGCAACTTTTATACAATCAAACACAGGATACAAAAAAAAGAAAACTAATTATGGAAGATATTAATAAAGCAAATATGTTTATGAATAATAATGTGGTAGATACTGAATATTTTATATTATTTAAAGATAAAGATACTGATTTATTACAGAAAAGGATAAGGAACTTGATTAATAATTTTGCTAATGCAGGATTGACTGCTTTTCAGACTACAAATGATGATTTGAGAATGATTTTAGATAATTTCTTAAATGGTGGTCAAACAACTAATTTTGGGACGGTGTTGGCATAATGGATGTTAGAAGCCAAATAGCTCCAAAAGGATTGGAGTTTAAATCAAGTGAATTCATAATTAGTGATAAATATGCATGTATCTTAACGGTTATTTCATACCCTAAATTTATATATCCAGGCTATTTAAGTAGTTTAACTAGTATGGCAGGAATTAAGGTAGTTATTAAACATATACCTTTGCCATTTAGTAGTATGAGTAAGATGCTTAATAAGGAACTTGCTGACTTAAAACAAAGATATCAAGATGAAAATGATAAGACTATTCAAGAAAGAATACGTCAAGATTATGAGTCTTTGGAGATGTTTATTCAAGAATTTGCAGCAAATCAATCTAAAGTATATGATTTTCAAATGCATGTAATGATTACAGCAAATACTCAAGAAGAATTAGATGCAAAAAAATTACAAGTTAAAAATTATATGGAGGCTATGGAATTAAGAGCTATTCCGTTGCGTTTTGAGCAGGATAAAGTTTTAAAATCTATTTTACCAATATATGGTAAGCAGGATATTGAAGATAGAATTGGAACTCCAATTCCATCACCAACAATGGCTGCTATGTATCCTTTTATATTTGATAGTATTAAAGATCCGGGATTATCTACTTTACTTGGAATGGATTTTTCTGGAGGAGTAATTTTATTTAATCAATTTTTATATCAAATAAGAAAGGAACATAATCGTAATAATGCTAATATGATCTTATTGGGTACTTCTGGAAGTGGTAAATCGACTGCAGCTAAGTTGCTTTTGAGAAGCCATATTAGGAACAATAATCAAATTGTTGTAATTGATCCTGAAGGTGAACTAGAGGAAATGACTAAGGCATTTGATGGAGATTTTATTAGTTTAGGAAAAGGTGGAGCTTATGGTATGATAAATCCACTTGAAGTAGTTGTTGATGCTGATGAAGAGGAAATCAAACAAGGATTGGGTTATACTGTTCTTACTAGAACATTACAAACAATAAAGGCTTTTCTAAAGTATTATGATCCTTCTATAGAAGAAGATGTAGTAAATATGTTTAGTGAAGTTGTGCAAGAGACTTATAAAAGATTTGGAATAGATTTTAATACAGACTTTTCTAAATTTACGAGTGAAGATTATCCAACATTTAGAGATGTGTATGCTACTATCAAAGGTAGAATATTGTCAATGCCTGAAAAAACTCAAGAAAAAGATGTATTAGAGAGATTAGAGATAAAGGTAAGACCTATAGTAAGAGAGTTAAAGTATTATTTTGATGGACATACTACTATAAAACCAAAAAGTAATTTTATAGTATTCAATATTAAAGAGATTATGAATGCTGATACAAACATTAGAAATGCATTATTCTTTAATATATTAAAGTATGCTTGGGGACTAACACTTGATAGTAGTGTTAATACTGTTATGATGGTAGATGAAGCTCATGTGTTATTAAGTGGTGGAAATACTCTTGGTGCTGACTTTTTGGCTCAGATTCAAAGACGTGCACGTAAATATAATACAGGAACTATTATAATAACTCAGCAACCTACAGATTTTAGTGATCCTTCAGTTATTACTCAAGGTAAAGCTATATTTGACAACGCTTCTTATTATTTGGTAATGGGATTAAAAAAGCAAGCAGTTGATGATTTGGCTAAATTAATTGATTTGAATGACAATGAAAAAGATAGTATTAAACAATATGGTCAAGGAGAAGCATTATTTATATGTGGATCTAGACGTATGAGAATAAGTATTATAGTATCAGATGAAGAGTTAGATTCATTTGGATCAGGCGGAGGCCTATAATAGATAGGAGGTTTTTATATGGATGAAGAAGAAATTGTTTTTGAAGATTCGGAACCTATAGAATATGTTCCTGATTATCAAAGTATTAACACTAAATCTGATAAAAACCTTGCAGAAAAAATAGATAGTGTAAAGCAGAAAAAAGCTTTTGCGGATAGCGTTAGAGATGCTGTTTCTAACAAAAAAAGTAATTCATCTGATAATAAGATGAATCAAGCACAAGAATTACAAAAGAGTAAAATTGAAAATGCTAGAAAAAATAGTAATTTGAATTCCAACAAAAAAGGGAATAATCAAATGGTTAATAAATTAGCTAGCGGAGCGTTAACAAAAGCAGGAATTCCAAAACCTGCTTCTGATGCTTTAGTTAACAGCAAGGCTGGACAAAAAGCAATAGAAGCAGCTAAAACTAAGGTTCCTGCTTTAAATGCAATTGATAAGTTATCTAAATTTGTAAACAAAGATGAGGAAAAAATAGAAACTGTTGAGGGAAATGGACT
The DNA here is from genome assembly GCA_934130235.1 of uncultured Bacilli bacterium. GTDB lineage: Bacteria > Bacillota_I > Bacilli_A > RF39 > UBA660 > UMGS1613. The sequence continues at coordinate 8,680 of CAKOXU010000025.1, read as the reverse complement.
AATATCAAATCCAAAGGTAAAGTATGCTTTGATAGTAGGTGGAGGAGCATTTGCTCTTTTAGTATTTATAGTTTTCTTTTTAATAGCGCCAGTTGCCTATATGAGAACACGAATACTTGGAAATGCTGATGCTGTTTCTGATCAAGATGCTGGTGAAAAACTTGATAAGGCTTCATCTAAAACAAATGAGGTAGGTTATATTGGAACAGATAATTTGGTGATTTATTCAAATTTAAATAATAAGTTTTCATCTAATAAGCTTTATGTTATGAATACCAAAAAGTATATTAAAAGAAAATACCAAGAATCTGATTTAGAAAAACTAGAAGAGTTTTTTGGCGATTCTGCTTTTGATGTTGATGAAGATGATATGAAAGTTGTATACAATTTTTATTTTAAGTTATATGACATTTATACGAGATATAATGAAAGATTAGGAGTTTCACTTGACATGCCTTTGTTGATGTCTACTTTATATTTAGAATCTGATGATGTTATAGAAGTGTTTAAATCAAACACTGAAGATGGTATAATCTTTAAAGATAAGTATGACCATAATGCTTCTTCTGTAAAGGATTATAGTAAAGTAATGGAATTGGATTATGATTATGATTGGTCCGATTATAAAATCTCTAACAAGTCAAGTTTTCATGATATAGAAGTATTAGCACAACATATGGTATCTCAGAATGAACAAGGTGAATATCAAATTGATAATGCTAAGTACAAAGAATTTTTAAATGAGTTTATTGAAAAGAAGTATTATCTTAATAAAAATAAATCTTATGCTATGTCTAATTATAAAAAAAATAGTAAAGTTGAAAGTAATGGCTCAAGTAATTCTGCAAATGGTGAAGTAAGTGGAGAATGGCAGAAATGGACTCAATGTGGAATGCCATATAGTAAAACTAAACTTGGCAATTCAAATGAAACAGTTTGTAGTGTTGGTTGTTTAGTAACGTCTATTTCAATACAAATTGCACGTAGTGGAACTACTCTTAAAGTGGATAAATTTGATCCAGGTGTGTTTGCTAATAATATGACATTTGCTTCAGATGGAAGTCTTACCAGTTCAGATTATTCTTCTATTGCACCTAATTTTAAGTTTGTAACTAAAATAGATGTTAAAGGATTATCTAATAATCAAATAATAGAAAAAATTAATTCATATACTGGGGGCAATTATTATTTTACTATATATGGTGTTCCTACAACTTCAGGAACGCAGCACCATGTTGCCTATTTGTCAGCAGAGAATGGTGTAATAAAGGTTCAAGACCCTACTAGTTTATCTAATACAACATTGGATTCTGCATTAAAACAAGTAAAGCAATTAAGAGTGTATGTAAAAGAAGATTAGGTGATAATATGAAAAAAAAGTTATTAATAATTATTATTTGCTTAATAGTATCTGGCTGTGATGCAACTGTAAAAATAAATATAGATAATGGTATAAGCGAAAAAGTAACGCTTACTGAGACTAATAAGGCTAATTTTGATAGTGTAAATGATAGTGGATGGTCTTTACGTGAGTTGATGAAATCAATGTTAGAAAAAGATGATTTTGAAGAAAGAACTTATAATGTAAAATATAAAGAGAAAGATAATTTATTACAGTTAAAAATGAATGATAAAGTTGATTTAGAGAATGCTGATGGATTAACTATATTAAACCAATGTTATTTAAAACCGATGGTTAAAGAAAGTGAAGAAAATATTCTAATTGACACAGGGTCTAATTTTAAGTGTTATGAATATTATGAATATTTAGATAAAATAACGGTTGAAGTAGTATCAAAACATAAAGTAAACGAACATAATGCAACAAAAGTTGAAGGAAACAAGTACGTATGGAGTTTTGATAAAAACTCTAATCAGAGAATAATGATTAATTTTAAAAAAGAAAGAGAAGTTAGCAAATTACCTTATGTAATTGCTAGCATAATAGTAATAATTTTGACTATAACTATACTTATAATTATAAATAGTAAACATAAAAGTTCAAATAGTATTTAATGGAGGAGTAATATGATTGGCAAAATAAATAAGTTTATATTAATATTTATATTATTTATTTATAATAGTTCAAGTGTTTTTGCATATGAATATGTAAAACAAGAAAATAAGTCTAAAATTGCCAATGATATTAACGAAATTTACGAATTAAAAGAACAATATGAATATTTTGCTGGAACTAAGTACATTACTGAGGTACAGCCAATTAATTCATCTAGTTCTCAATATTGGTGGCCAATAGGTAGTGATGAAACTGAAGAAATAAATGGTAAATTATTTGCAAAAGGTACACCTGCTACTTATAACATAACTTCATATTTTGGTTCTACAGAAGCTGGTATACACGACAACGGACATGGTGCTCTTGATATAGCACCCGGCACATCAGCTGGTACAACAAATGTAATTGCTTCTAAATCTGGAACTGTTGAATATCCTGCTTCTATGGATCAAGTACAATTTGGTACTGGATCATTGCAGTCTAATGATGGTGGCGGGTATGGTAATTTTGTTAAAATTAGACATACAGATGGAACGGTTACTATATATGCTCATATGTATGCTGGCAGTATAACTGTTAAAAGTGGTGAAACAGTTGAACAAGGGCAAGTTATAGGCAAGGTAGGAACAAGTGGTAGGTCAACAGGTGTACATCTTCATTTTGAAATGAGAGATTCTAATAATGTTAAAATTGATCCACTTGATTATGTTGATCCAAATAATCCTAGACCAATGTCTTATGGTAGTGGAGATAGTTTTTCTATAATAGAGACTACGCTTAGTAAATCTGAGTTTGTTTCAAAAATGAATGATTATGCAACTCGTTCAAATAATAGTGCATTTAAAACAAATTTTGCTGATCATGCAGAGGAAATATATGACGTTTCAAAAGAAGCTGGCGTTAATCCGGAACTTGTTGTTGTTACAGCTGGTAGTGAGCAAAGTTGGTATTTATCACCTGAATGTCAGTATACACATAATTATTGGGGGCTTAATATATCTAATGGTAAAGGTTGTGCATCTGGTGATGTATATTCTTCATTAGCGGAGGGTATTAAAGGCTATGCCGCAACTTTAAAAAAATACAATCCTGGCGGAAGTCTTGATGCTAATATAACGGGAAAATACAATGCGAGATTAGCTGCTGGATGTGATTCATTGGGATATGGATTACCTGGTACTTTTTCCGGAATGCAATCTGCATATTCGTTTTTAGGTGAATACAGAATATATCCCGGAAGTGCCGGATCGGGTGGATGTTATTCATTAAAAATAGTTTATAATGATCAAAATTATTGTGATAATAAAGCAGTTTGCAAATCGAAACCATGTAGTGACGAATCTAAAACTACAATATGTGAACAATCGGATTATACTGCATGGCAAGTAAAGCAAAAGGTTAAAATGAGATACGATATCTTTGGATTATAGGTGATATTATGGAAAAAAGTGAAAAGAATTTAAATATTATTACTATTATACTTGTTATTTGTGTAGTATCATTGGGTATTTATAAACTATTTTTTGATAAAAATACAGTTGAAGAGGAAAAAATAGATACAGAAACTATTAGTGTAGTTACTGATAGAAATGATTTTTATACGGTATCTTCTATAATTAATAATTACATTGTTTATCTATCGTCCTATGATACTAATAAAATATTGACTGTACTTGATTCTAAATATAAAAGTGATAATGCGATAAATGGATCAAATTTAGCTAATTTTATTACTAAACTAGATGGAATATATGCATATCAACCCAGAAAAATGTTTGTTCAAAGAATGAGTGAAAATGTTTATAAATATTATACGTTTGGCTATCTTAGACAGGATACAATTAATGGATTAGGAGCAAAAGAAAATTATTATTTAATAGTTTTATTAGATCAATCAAACATGAGTTATTCTATTATACCTTATAATGGAGAAATGTTTAAATAGAGGTGAAATATGAAATTTATTAAAGAAAATAAGTTGGTTACAGTGGTACTTTTAATATTTATACTTATTGCTTCTTTTTTTGGTATACGTTATTTATTGACCTTAGATGATATATATTTTGATAGCTCTATTAGAAATACAGATTATCAAATAATAGAAAAACAATATGGTATAAATGAGTATTCAAAAATAAATATTTCTGAAAATCAAATGGCCATTAATTATTTAAATGATTATAAAAATAATTTGATTAACGATATTGATACAGCATATAATTCGCTAAATGTTGATTATAGAAACAAAAGATTTGGTAGTCTGGAAGCTTTTAAAAATTATATTAATGGTATTAATATTAATGATATAATATTAGATAAGTATCAAGTAAAGTCTAAAAACAAAAATGATTATTATTATTTGTATGATAAAAATAATAATATATATATTTTTAAAATAATTAGTGTTATGGAATATGAATTATATTTAGACGATACAACAATAGAAATATAGAGGTGATAATATGAAATTGAGATTCAAAGCTGAACCTAAGGATGTTAGTTTGTTTTGCGTTTTTGCAATAGCCTGGCTGTTTGTAATTGCATTAGCCGTTGTAAATGTAGGTGCGTTTTTAAACAATGAAAGTTTTACTTTTAATTTTTTAAAGGCTTTTACATTTAAGTATTTGGGTGCAACTGTTGTATTCTTTTTTGCAGGTATAATTGCTGCTTTTGCTGGCGTTAAATCTGTATTTATTGAAAGAGATACAGATAACAAAGGTATAGGTTTTACTATAGGTGAAAAACGTGAAAAGAATTATTCCCATTGGGCTAAGGCTAAAGAAATACAAGAAGATGATGGTGTAGTTAAGGTTGACCCATTATCTCCAAAAACGGATGCTGCAGGAATTCCATTAATAATGAATACTAAGGAAGTATGGGTTGATAATGGTGAATATCATAACATTGTTATAGGATCAACCGGAAGTGGTAAAACACAAACTACAGTATTACCGATGGTTAATTTACTTGCCAAACATGATGAATCAATGATTATTACCGATCCTAAGGGTGAGTTATATGAAGGCACTAGTGAATATTTAAAAAGTTTAGGTTATAATATAGTTCTTTTAAATTTTCGTGATCCAGATCAAGGAAATAGTTGGAATCCGTTGTATTTACCATATTCATTATATAAAGCTGGAAAAATAGATAAGTCTGTAGAATTGTTAGAGGATTTAGCTGTAAATATCTTACATGATCCGACTGCAAAATCTCAAGATCCTTTCTGGGAAAATACGTCTGCAGATTATTTTGCTGGGTTAGCTTTTGCACTTTTTGAAGATGCAAAGCCAGAAGAAATTAATTTAAATAGTATTAGCTTAATGACTACAGTTGGTGAAGAGAGGCTTGCTAATACTACGTATATAAAGGATTATTTTAGTTATAAAGATCCATCAAGTACTGCATATACTAAGGCAAGTTCAACTTTAATGGCACCAACTGAAACAAAGGGTAGTATCTTATCTGTATTTAAGCAAAAAATCCAACTTTTTGCCTCACGTGCAAATTTATCTGAGATGCTTGCAAACAACGATTTTGATATGAGGGATATAGGAAGAAAAAAAACTGCCGTTTACATTGTAATACAAGATGAAAAAACAACTTATCATTCTCTTGTTACCATATTTTTAAAACAATGTTACGAAACATTAGTTTCAGTTGCACAAGAAGCCGGTGGAAAATTGCCACATAGAACTAATTTTATATTAGATGAGTTTGCCAATATGCCTCCTTTAAAAGATGTTACAACAATGGTAACAGCAGCACGTTCTCGTAATATTAGATTTACATTTATAATACAGAATTTTGCACAGTTAAATGAGGTATATGGTAAAGAACAGTCAGAGACTATTAGAGGAAACTGTGGTAATATTATATATTTAATAAGTACAGAATTAACTGCTCTTGAAGAAATAAGCAAGATGTGTGGTGAAGTTAAGTCGAAAGAAAAGGAAAAAACTGCATCAACACCACTTGTAACAGTAAGTGACTTACAAAGAATGCAAAAATGGGAAATCATTATTTTAAGACTTAGAAAAATGCCTTTTAAAACTAAGCTTACTCCAAATTTTCAAATGAATTGGGGCCATGATTTTCCAAAAGCTAAATTTCCTACAAGAGAAAAAAAAGATGTTCAAATTTTTGATTTGAAGACTTTTGTTAATAAAAAAAGAGAAGATAAAATTAATAAAATGTTATCAGGTGATGAAAAAGGAAGAGAGAATATGCCATTACCATTTGGCATGCCTCAAATGCAAAATAAAAATAATAGAAATGGATCCATTGATGTGGATGCTCTTGTTAAAAAAATTGATGCAAGGATTGCTGAATTAGAAGAAGAGGAAAGAAAAGAAGAGGAAGCAAAGAAAAAGTCTACTGTTAAAGTTGATTCTAAACCGTTGGAGATTAAGCCTACTAAGGAAAATAAAACTAATGATATTAAACCTAAAAAGGAAGAAATAACTAAAGAAGTAGATGAACCTATTGACTTAAATAAGGTAAGTGATGATCAATTTTTTGATGATTTCTTCTTTGATGAGTAAACTATTTAACTTTATTTATGATACTTTCGAGCATATACTAAATTAGGGTGGTTATATGTTTGAAAGTATTTTTATTGATGAACTAAAAAATCTCAATAATATACAAATAATAGACATAAGAAGTGTAGAAAAATATAATAATAATCATATGCCTGGAGCAATTAATATTCCATTTGATACATTAATGCTAAACTATAATAAGTATTTAAATAAAAATTCTAAATACTATATATATTGTCAAAAGGGATATAGTAGTAAAACTTTATGTAATATACTCACAAATAATGGATATAAGGTGGTAAATATTATAGGTGGATATGAAGCATGGATGCTAAGTAAATAAGATATTTATTATCTTATTTTTTCTTTAATTTTGTATAAATATATGATAAAATGAATATAGGTGATAGTATGGAATATATAATATTAAGTTTATTAATAATTGTTATTATTTTACTTATAATAATAATGTTTAAAAACAATAGTAAATCTGAAATAGCAATTATTAAGGAGATAAGTGATTTTAAAAATGATTTTACTCGAAGTTTAATGGATGATTTTGAAAAACAGAGTGAAAAAATAGAAAATCGTTTAAGATTAATTAATGATAAAGTAAATGAAAGATTAGATGAAAATTTTGAAAAAACAAATAAAACTTTTACTAATGTTTTAGAAAGATTATCTAGAATTGATGAAGCTCAAAAGAAGATTGACAGTTTATCAAATGATATTGTTTCTTTGCAAGGAATACTTACTGATAAAAAGACAAGAGGAATATATGGTGAAGTTAATTTAGAGAACATTTTAAGTAATGTTTTTGGCGTAAATAATAATAAAATCTATCAAAGACAATATACTTTTAATAATGGTACCATAGCTGATTGCGTTTTATTTACTCCAGAACCATTAGGTACTATAGCAATTGATTCTAAGTTTCCTTTAGAACATTATCAAATCATGGTTGATAAGAAGAGGTCTAAAGAAGAACGTGCTATTGCTGAAAAAATGTTTAAAGCTGATTTAAAAAAGCATATAGATGCTATAAGTAGTAAATATATAATACCTGGTGTGACTAGTGATCAGGCTATAATGTTTTTACCAGCAGAGGCTATTTTTGCTGAAATAAACGCATATCATACTGATATATTAGAATATGCTTATAAAAGGCGAGTTTGGATAACTTCACCTACTACATTAATTAGTACACTTACAACAATACAGGTAATTATTAAAAATTTAGAAAGAGATAAATTTGCTAAAGTTATTCATAATGAATTAAGGCTTTTGGATGACGAATTTAAACGTTATAAAGATAGATGGGATAAGTTATATAGAAGTATTGAAACAGTAAGTAGAGATGTAAAAGATATACATACTACTACTGAAAAGATTACTAAAAGATTTAATAGTATTAATCAAGTGGAGATGAATGAAATTGAAAACAAAGAAGGTTAATTTATTACTTATATTGATTGCTATTATAGGTACAGTTATAATGGTAGTTATTAAAGGTCAAAGCTTTATATTAACTATTAAAGATTTGTCTATAATAATAACAATTAATGGTTATTATATATTGTCAAAAATATTTAAATTAAAAGTGAATGAAAAAATAAATTTTCTTTATATACTGTTTATATTTATAGCACATTTTTTAGGAGTAATAGTTAATTTATATGATAAAATTTATTGGTTTGATAAGTTTGTACATTTTTTGTCTGGTGTTGCTACATCAGTATTGATGTTAATTATACTTGTGAAAACTAATAATTATAAGTCTAACTTTTTTACAGTACTATATATACTATCATTTACATCTTTAGTGGCTTCTTATTGGGAAATTTTTGAATACTTGTCTAGTGTTTTATTTGGACTAGATCCACAAAGAGTATTATTAACAGGTGTAAATGATACAATGGGTGATATAATAGTAGCAACCTTGGGATCAATGCTAGTATCAGTATATTATTATTACAATAAAACTAAGGTTGTAAATATAATAAAAAACGTGTAAGTTATTTACTTTACTCGTTTTTTTTTGTATAATTAATTTAGGTGATAAAATGAAAAAAAATAAATCTTTATATATAATAGTAGCGCTATTAGCTCTATTTATGAT
>CAKOXU010000024.1 GCA_934130235.1 uncultured Bacilli bacterium | reverse complement strand
AGATGTATTTAAACCGCTCCATTGACGAATCTGTTCGAACTATTTAGTTTGAACTTGATATATAGAATCAATCGAAAAATTGATTTTTTTGTTTCTTACAAAGAAATCATCCTAAAGAAAGGATGGAACTAGGGTAAAGATTATTAAGAAAGAACTATCATTAGAAGAATTATTAGTAATCATTCAAGATAAAATGAGAGAAAGATGTATTGAAGAATTTTATAACACTAAAAAAGATGATGGTTTAGAAAGATAATGTAATCAAAAATAATAAATATGTAGTAAAATAACAAAGGATTAATGTGTTAAGAATTGATAATAAAGAATTTATATCTCTTACTTCATTTAGTTATATTAAATAATTTAGAAACCATTAATGCTGAATTAATTGAAATGAAAATATCACAAAATGAAAGACTTATAAGATTAAATAGTATTACAAGAAAATAAATGGAATTATTAAAGAGTAATAAATCATTTAATAATCTTGACTACATCGAAAATAAAGTTAATAGTAAGCAAGAATTACCCATATAAAAAATGATTCACTGAAAATTGATATGAACCCTGTTTTTCTTATGTCTAAGAAACGTGGTTCATATCAAAATAGTTAGTTTTTGGTTATGCAGAGGATTGAACTAAAAGTTAAGCTAAATTTATATAAACTTAAAAAAATTCACATTATGTTCACATTGTTTTTTTATAATATAAAAGTATAATCAATATTATTTTAGTGTTGATATATTAAAATTATAAAAGGGAGAAATTTTTATGTCGAGAAAATTGAAAAATATTTTGATGATAGTGTTGGTTGCAATTTTATCTATTGGGACTTGTTTAACTATTTATATGTTTAAAGATAATAATTCTAATGATAAAATGATGTTGCAAGGCAGTGGTGAAAATCCGCCTAGTATGCCAAGTGGAGAAGCGAATAATAACTCTAACATGGAGGAACCACCAGAAAAGCCAAATGGTGAAGAGAATTCTACTATTGATTCAAATTCAGGTGAATCAAAAGACAAATCTGAGAATGGAATGATTGGTATTCCAACAAAAGATGATATGAATAAACAAAATTCAGTATCAAATAATTCTATTACTTATTATATAGTATTATTGTGTCAGAGTTTAGCAATAGCTTTATTAATAATGTATTTAATTATGTCTAAATTTAACAAGAAAAGTTTTAAAGAAACTTTATCTACAAGTGATAAAATTATAATATATACGTTAAGTACAATTATTATAACCAGCGGATTAATGTTTTTAGAAATATATTTAGCTAAAAATGTTTTAGCTTCACAATCTAATAGTAATATGATGAATGAGGGTATGAATAAAAGTAATAGTAATATTTCATATTCAGGGGTAAAAGAAATAACTGAAAGTACTTCGATTACTAGTGGAAAGTACTCTTCAAGTAAATCAGATGAGAATGCAATATTGGTAAGTGGAAATGCAGAGGTTGCAATAGATAATATTACGGTAGATAAGACAGGGGATTCTGCCAGTGGAGATAACACAAGCTTTTATGGAATTAATTCGGCAATTCTCGCTAAGTCAGGAACTACTTTAACATTAAAAAAGTTAACTATTACAACAGCTGCTACTGGTGCTAACGGAGTATTTAGTTATGGTGGAAGTGCTACAACTAATAATGAATCATCGGATGGCACTACAATTAATATAAGTGATTCTACTATAACAACAAAAAAAGATAATTCAGGTGGAATTATGACGACTGGCGGTGGAATAACTAATGCTAATAATTTAACCATTACAACTCATGGAATATCAAGTGCTGCAATCAGATCTGACCGCGGTGGTGGAACGGTGAATGTTGATGGAGGAACTTATACAACTTATGGTAACGGTTCACCATCTATATATTCAACGGCCAAAGTAATAGTAAAAAATGCAACTCTTATTTCAAAAGTATCAGAAGGAATAGTTGTTGAAGGTAAAAATTCTGTAACTATTGAGGATTGTGATTTAACAGATAGTAATACAAAATTAAATGGATTATCTACAACATATAAAAATATATTTTTATATCAATCTATGTCTGGAGATGCCGATACTGGTGATTCATTATTTACTGCTAAAAATAGTAAAATAACAACTAATAAAGGAGATACATTTTATATAACTAATACGTCTGCAACTATCAATTTGACTAATAATACAATTGTTAATAAAGATAGTGAAGGTAATTTCTTAAGAGCTCAATCTGATTCTTGGGGAAATAGTGGATCAAACGGTGGTAAAGTAACTTTAATGCTTACTGATCAAAAGGTAAATGGTAATATAGTTATAGATAGTGTATCAACTTTAAAAATGACAATGAGTAGTAATTCTTATTTTAAAGGAACAATTAATGCTGATAATAAGGCCAAATCAATTACTTTGAAATTAGATAAAACATCGAATATAAAATTAACTGGTGATAGTTATATTACGTCATTGGAAAACGAAGATACAAGTAATTCTAATATTGATTTTAATGGTTATAAATTATACATAAATAATAAATCAGTTAATTAGATTATAATAATGTATTAATATGACTGAAAATAATGAAGGTTAACTAGAAAATAGTTAACTTTTAATTTATATCAATATTTTATTTATAGTGTAAATAAAAAAGATACATTTATGTCATAAAATGATATAATAATTATTAGGAAAATTTTATTTGGGAGGTGTAAACCATGGAAAAGGGTAGTATTAAGTTTAATGAAGTAAAATATCAAGAGATTAATATAATTACAGTTAATGATAAAGAGTATATATCATTAACTGATTTGGCAAGTCGCTTAAATAAACAAGAACCAAAAATACTAATTGATAATTGGATGAAAAATAAAGAAGTAATAGCGTTTCTTGGTTTATGGGAACGTATAAATAATCCAATTTTTAAAAAAGATAAATTCTATAAACTTAAGAGTGAAGTTGGTAATGATGGGTTTAAAATATCACCACAAAAATGGATTAGGGAAACTGATGCGATTGGTATTGTTTTAAAATCCGGGAAATATAAAAGTGGAGTATTTGCAGATCATGATATAGCGTTTGAATTTGCAAATTGGTTAATTCCTGAATTTAAATTATATTTAATTCAAGAATTTCAAGAACTTAGTAAAAAATTGTCTTATCAAAATGGACGCGAATATAATGTCAATAGAGTTTTAAATAAGATTAATTATAGTACTGATAGCACTATTGTACCAACACTTACAGAAGAACAAAAGAACTTTGTTTATTCAGATGATTCAGATGTTATAAATGTTGCACTATTTGGTATGACTGCAGAGGAGTGGAGAATTAAGAATCCTACACTAGCAAAAAGTGGTGATATCAGAGATTATGCTGATTTGGAGCATTTACTAATACTGGAAATTTTAGAAAAGATAAATTTTGAATTGCTTGAAATGGATATACCACAAAAGTATAGATTAGTAAGATTAAACTATATTGCTAGAAAGCATATGAAAATGTTGAAGAAATAATTATAAAATAAATATTAAATAGTTTTAAAATAACTGACATAAAAGAAACATTTATAGAAAGAATAAATAGTTGTTTAAAATTGGTAATGTTTACTGCGTTTGTTTTTGGTAAGAAAGATAGTTTTAATTTGGGTTATAATTTAATTATTATTTGTATAAAAGATGTGATAGTGGGTGTTGATATGAAGTATATAGTTTTATTAAGGGGAATAAATATAAGCGGGAAAAACAAAATTTTGATGAGTGAATTAAAATTTGAGCTAGAGTGTATGAAATATAAAGACGTTATTACATATATTAATAGTGGCAATATTATATTAGATTCAAATGATAATAGGTATGTTATTCAGGATGACATAAGTAAAATGATTAAAACGAAATTTAAACTTGATATTCCTATTTGTGTTATTACATATGGCGAACTTTTAGATATATTTAGTAATTATCCAAATTGGAATATAGACGGTAAAAAAATGTATAATAACATTATATTTACTATACCTCCAACTGATATTAATGAAGTGTGCGATGCTCTTGGTGATCCAGATAAGGAAATTGATTTTGCAAAGTGCTATAAAAATGTTATATATTGGTCTTATGATTTGTCTAATTATAGAAAGTCTAAATGGTGGGTTAGGAGCGCATCTACAAGTATACGAGATAAAATTACAATAAGAACAGTTAATACGATGAAACATATATTAGAATTATGTAAAAAATAATTCTTTTTTTATTTATCTCTTGACAATTGAATGTATATTCAACTATACTATATATAGTTGAATGAGTAATCAACTAAAAAGGAGAATATATGGAAAAAAAGGATTTTATATGTGATTGCAGTATTATTCATCAAGAAGCTGTCGATTTGGCACTTAGAAATAAACCTGATTTGGATGAAATAACTAATTTATCTGAATTATTTAAAGTTCTTGGGGATTTAACTAGAATTAAAATTATTTGGACTTTGGATAATTATGAAATGTGTGTATGCGATATTGCAAATGTTTTAAATATGACTAAATCCTCTGTATCGCATCAACTTGCTGTACTTAGAAGTAATGGAATTGTTAAGTATAGGAAGTCTGGAAAAGAGGTATATTATACATTAGATGATGAACATGTAAATAAACTTTATGAAATAGGTCTTGAACATATAAGACATAAAATGAAAGGGGTATTAGATGAAAAAGTATAGATATAATATTAATAATTTGGATTGTGCAACATGTGCTAGAGAAATTGAGAATGTACTTTCTAAAAATAAAAATTTCAAAGATGTTTCTGTTAATTTTAACACTTGCAAGATATCATATGAATCGGATATTGATTATACAATAGAACAATTAAATGATTTAATAAAGAAAGTAGAACCTGAAGCTTATATAACTGATAGTGATGTTGAATCAAATAATGAGTTTCATTTAAGTGTTCTTATAATTGCACTTATAATAGGCTTTTTAGGATATTTTATTTCTTTTCCTGTTTACATTAAAACTATTCTATATGTAATTGCATACAGTTTGCTTCTTTATAGAACTGTAATTAATACTTTTAAATTATTAGCTACGGGTAATGGTATAAATGAAAATGCTTTAATCAGTATATCTTGTATAGGCGCACTTGTAATAGGTGAAGTATTGGAAGGTATGATGGTTATAGCATTATATACAATAGGTAAAATACTTGAACAAAAAGCAATTAATAATTCTAGAAAATCTATAAAAGATTTGTTGGATTTAAAAGAACCTTTCGCAAATAGAAAAGAAAATAATAAAATAACTAAAATATCTGTGGAAGATGTAAGAGTAGGTGATATACTTGTTGTAAAAAAGGGTGAGAAAATTCCAGTAGATGGTATAGTAATAAAAGGAAAGAGTAGTTTGGATACTTCTATGCTTACTGGTGAATCTGAATTAGTATCCATCAAAGTTAATAGTGAAGTTTTATCTGGTAGTATAAATATGGAAAGTGTTATAGAAATAGAAGCTACTACTGTATTTTCTGATTCTACAGTATCAAAGATTTTTGAATTGTTGGAAAGTGCTACTGATAAGAAAACTAAAACCGAAACTATTGTCTCTAAAATAAGTAAGGTTTATACACCATTAGTTGTTGTTTTAGCGGTTCTACTTATGTTTATTTTACCTTGTTTCTTTAATATATCTGTTAATGAAAGCATTTATCGTAGCTTGACTTTCTTAGTTATATCTTGTCCTTGTGCGATAGCTATATCAGTTCCTCTTTCATATTTTACAGCAATAGGAGTAGCAAGTAAGAAGGGTATTTTAATTAAGGGAAGTAATTATTTAGATAATTTAAGTAATATTGACAGTATTATTTTTGATAAAACTGGTACTTTAACGCTTGGAACTTTTAAAGTGAACAAAATAGATATATATGATGATAGTTATGATATGGATGAGATAGTTAATATTTTAATTAAAGGAGAGTCTTTTTCAACTCATCCTATTGCAAATTCTATTTTGAAATTGAAAGATAAAAAGATGGATAATAGTGATGTAATTGATTTTAAAGAAATAACAGGTAAAGGTATATCTTTTAAGTTAGACAATAAAGATGTTATTATTGGCAATAATAAGTTATGTGATTGTGATAAAGATGCATATCTTCATTTGAATATAAATGGAAAACATATAGCATCTGTGTTTATTGATGACGGCGTAAAACCTGAGGCAAAACAAGTTATTGATATATTAAAATCGTATAAAATTAAAACTTTTATGTTTACTGGTGATAAAAAGGCGGTAGCACTTGAAATTGGAAATAGTCTTGGCATTGATAATATTAAGTATGAGATGTTACCAACTGATAAGTTTGAATGTTTCGAATCTGTATGTAAGGATAATAGAATAACTGTTTTTGTAGGTGATGGAATTAATGATGCACCGGTTTTAAAAAGAGCTGATATAGGTATATCCATGGGTGGTGTAGGAACTGATTCAGCAATAGAGGCTTCTGATATTGTTTTGATGAGTGATGATTTGACACGTATACCATTAGCTATCAATATATCAAAATATACTAGAAAAATAATTAAACAAAATTTAGTTTTTGCTCTATCTGTAAAAATTATTATATTACTTTTGAGTGTATTTGGGTGTGCTAATATGTGGTTTGCAGTTTTTGCAGATACTGGTGTTACATTACTTACAATATTAAATACATTAAGAATAATAAGAAAGTATAAAAATGTCAAATAAAAAAACTATTCTAAAATAGTTTTTTTATTTAATATACAAATTTTTTGCTTGTTTTTTGTTTTCGGATGTGTATCCAAAAAGTACATCAGGAATTTTATTTATTATGTCTTGATATAATTCATCAAATGCGATTTTACTTTTTCCAAAAGCAGTTGTTTGTGTAATTATATTGCTTTTCCCTTTGTTAGTTACAGCATATAAAGTTTTAGTAGTAGTTATTCCTCTTTGCTTTATTTCTTGTGGATATATCCATACAATATTTTTTATTTCAATTATATTTAGTCCATTTGAATAACTTATTATATATTTGTCTGTTAAATATACTTTACAAAGTTTATTGTAAATTACTTTACCGTTATCAATTTCTTTTTCTACTTTTTTTAATTCATATTCATATTCTTTCAAAAAATGTTTAGTTTTTTTATTTCTTACTAGATATATAATAATAAGTATTAATCCTATTAATGAAAATGATGCGAAAACTATAAATGCGTATAGTGCTTGTTGGCTTGCTTTCCATGATGTATCTAAATAGAATTGCCCAACATTACTTTTTAATTCATCTATTGTAAATGTGTTTCCTTCATCATCTTTTAGCCAATCTTGTAGTAGAGTATATAATTCCGTTTGCATTTTAGAAGTGTGTCCATAAATAGTTATTGGCTCAGGTTTTTCTATATTATCATTGCTTAGTGTATATTCTTGTATTTTTCTTAGTTTTTCTTCGTACTCATTATTTAGCATAACAATATAAGGATTGTTATCTTCGTCAATAGCTATATAATACTTTTTTGTAGTACCATCAACTTCTTGAGTGGCAAAATAACTATCAAGATATTGTACACTTATTTTGCTATAAGATTCTGTATTTGCGGATTTATCTAATTTTGTATATTTAACATTAGACTCAACATTATAAATTATCATTCCAATTATTATACATACAGTAAATATTATTGTTCCAATTATTAATAGTGTTTTTTTCATTTTTATATTTTTATAAAATTCATTAGTCATATTTTCTACCTCTTTCATAAGTATTATATCATAATACAATTATTTTTTCACTAAAACTACACAAAATAATGTATAATAGAATTAGAGGTGTATTATGAAAGTTTTGATAGTTGATGATGAAGTTGGAATTAGAGAAGTAATAAAGGAATACTGTTTGAACGAATCATACGAAGTGTTGGAAGCATCAAATGGCGAAGAGGCTATTGATAAAGTTAACAATAATGAAGTGGATATAATTATACTTGATATAATGATGCCACATATGGACGGATATACTGCTCTGAAAGAAATAAAAAAAATTAAAAATATACCCGTAATAATGCTTTCTGCCCGTAGTGATGAATTTGATAAATTACAGAGTTTTGGATTGGGTGTTGATGATTATATGACTAAACCATTTTCACCTAAAGAGCTAATAGCTCGTATAAAGGCAGTTGTGAATAGAAGTTTAAAACAAGTAGATGAATATGTATATGGGGATTTAAAAATTGACTATTTAGGACATACTGTTTATATAAAAAATAAAGAAATTAAGCTTACTCCAAAAGAGTATGAATTGTTGTGCTATTTTGTAAAAAACAAAGGTATAGCGTTATCACGTGAAACTTTATTATCTGCAATTTGGGGATATGATTTTTTTGGTGATGATAGAACTATAGATACTCATGTAAAACTTTTGAGAAATAGTTTAGGTAAATATAGAAATCTAATTAAAACTGTAAGGGGTATGGGATATAAATATGAAGAAAAAGAGAAGTCTACAAACTAATATATTTTTATATTTATCTATATTTGCAATTGCAATATTAGGTGGTTTATGGTTATTTGATATAGTGTTTTTAGACTCTTATTATCAATACTTTAAAAACAGTGAAATTAAAAAAATAGGTAATAAAGTAGCCACTTCATATAAATCAAAGGATTATGAAGAAATTTTTGATATTCTTGCATTTGAAGAGGATATATGTATAGAGATTACTAATAGTGAAAGTGTGAAGTATTCTACTAATAATATGAATAATGGATGTATTATTAATAGTGAGGCTTTAGATAAAAAAAAGTTAGAGTTTATGAGTAGCAGTGCTAATCAAGTTACATATAAGCTTATTAATCCTAAATATCAGAATAAGATATTGATATATGGCATTAAGCTTGATAATAATGCTTACGCCTTTATTTCTACATCATTAGAGCCGATTGGAAATACTGTACAAGTTTTGCAGAAACTTATGATTTATGTATCTATAATTGTACTTTTAATTGCTTCTATAATAGCGTATACAATTTCAAAAAGAATAGCTAATCCAATAGTTAAGATAACTGATATAACAAAGACTATGAATGATAATAATTATAAAGTTGATTTTAAGACTGATTCTGATATAGAAGAGATTTATGAGTTGGAAACGACTTTAAATAAGGTTACCGATGAATTGTCTAAGACTGATGAATTAAGAAGAGAGTTATTAGCGAATGTATCTCATGATTTAAAGACTCCTTTGACTCTTATAAAAGCTAATAGTGAAATGGTTCGTGATTTAACTTATAATAATAAAGAAAAAAGAGATAAGAATTTAAATACCATAACTAGTGAGGTTGAAAGGTTAAATCTACTTGTAGAAGATGTTCTTGACTTGTCCAAGATGCAATCTAAATCTGCTCCACTTAAATTAGAAGTTTTTGATTTAGACGAAATGATTAAGACTATTTTAGAAAGATTTCAAGTTTTATGTGATAGGGATGGATATAAAATAGAATATACAGGTTTTAGTGTTAATATAAAGGCTGATAAGAAAAAAATAGAACAAGTTATTTACAATTTACTTAATAATGCTATTAATTATACTGATAATAATTTGGTTTATATAAAGTTAATTGATAATAAGAATAAAGTAAGATTGGAAATTACAGATAAGGGTAAAGGTATAAAAGAATCTGATTTAAAATATATATGGGATAAATACTATAAGGTAGATAAAAAATATAAAAGAGTTACGTATGGAACTGGTTTAGGTTTATCTATTGTAAAAAACATACTGGTATTACATAATTTGGAGTATGGTGTTAATACCAAAGAAAATGAAGGTACAACTTTTTATGTTGTATTTGATAAGGAAAAATAAAAGTGTTTTAAAAACACTTTTTATATTATAGGATTTTCAACATCAGCAATATCTTCAGTAGTTGATAGTAAAACTACATAAAGTGCTATTAATCCAGGTATTATAGTAATGATGGAAGCTGCAATTTGAAGTATATATGGTTTTAAGTCTTCTCCTTCGTCTTTAGATACCTCATAGAAAACATAATTAACGTACAAAAATATAAATGAAAGTATTATTATTAATATACGATTAAAGAGAGTGATTTTAAATGCTGTTTTAGCTTTAAATAATTCACCATTGTTCTCTAAACCTAGTTTTTGATTATATGTTAATATAAATGAAATAATTGCAGATATAACTGCAAATGCAAGTGCTAATAATTGTATATTAATTGCTTCTATCTCTCTTTTATCATTCATATTAAATTATATGAAAAAAATAAGTGTTTTCTACTTATTTCTTAATCTGTATAAATTTATACTAGGCATGTTAAATAATCTAAACTTATATTTGCTATTAGTTCCAATACCACTAGATACATATATTTTAGTATTGTCTAAATCATAATAGTTATCATTATAAGTTATTGCGCCTTTATTTTTTATTACACCACCTATAAATGGTAATTTTATTTGTCCATTTAGTGAATGTCCCGCCAAAATTAAATTGTATTTTGTATACTCGATATCTTCTATATAGTCTGCTTCATGCATTAATATAATTGAGTATTTATAGTTATCTTTTATGTCAAGTTTATTAAATGTATCTTTAATATGATTGTCTTTATAATTACTACTTATACCTATGAAAAGTATAGGATCATTTCCTTTATAGTATACTAGTTTATAAGTATCATTTAAATTTGTAAATCCACTATCATTTATTATATTTTCCCATTTATCAGAGGTATCATTATCACCTTTAATGATAAATTTATCAATATTTGCGTTTAAACTTTTAAAAAAGTTTGTTAAATCTTTGTAATCTGAATCACTGTATTTAATATTTTTATCAAATATATCCCCGGTGAAAACAATTATATCTGGTTTAATTAGTTTTACTTTATCAGTTATTTTTTTTAAATCCTTTTTATCAGTAGTACTTTTATAATATAAATCTGAAATATGAAGTATTTTAAATCCATAAAAATTTTGAGGAATAGTTTCATTAATAATATTATATTCTTTTACTTTTAATCCTTTAGTATCAACATATCTGCTAAATAAAAATAATCCTATTAAAATTAAAATAAAGATTATTAAAATTTTATACCTCAACTTTAGTTTCATATTATCACCATAAATATTATATTATATTCTTGAAATATTTTCAATATTAGTATATAATTATTCTAGAATATGAGGGTATAATATGAAATTAAATAATAAGGGATTTGCAATTTCATCTATAATGTATTTAATATTAATAATGGCTGTATTGCTGATATTAGTAACACTATCATTATTAGGTAATAGGAAATTAGTTCTTGATAAACTAAAAGATAGTATTAAGGGTGAAATTTATACTGAACTTGCAGAGGAACAATTTAATAGATTATACAAAAGATTAGATTATATAGAATCTACTGGAACGCAATATATAGACACTGGGGTAGTACCAACAGATACTACCGGAGTTAAAACAGATATTATGACTACAACAAAACTAACAGATCAAGTGTTTTTTGGTTCAAGAACTACTACAGATGGTAGATTTTGGGTAGGTAAAACTACTACAATTTACTATGGCTGGAATAGTAATAATTATTCTAGTTCTGGCAATAATGATATGTATTTAAATAGTATTAAATTAAATTATTTAAATGATAAATTAGCAACTGTCAATGATTCAGATACTTATACTATAAGTTCGACGTTAGAAAGTAATACAAAATCTGTATATGTATTTGCTGGAAATGATAATGGTACTGCTAAATACTTTTCTCAAATAAGGGTGTATGGCTTTCAAATAACACAAGACTCAAAAGTAGTAAGAGATTTAGTTCCTTGTTATAGAAAAAGTGATAGAACAGTTGGTATGTATGATAAAATAAATGGTGTTTTTTATACTAATAGTGGAACTGGTAACTTTATTCCCGGACCTATTTCTGAATTTAGTAATGAGTATCAAGAGGTAGATTATATAGAATCTACAGG
>CAKOXU010000023.1 GCA_934130235.1 uncultured Bacilli bacterium | reverse complement strand
ACAGTAAATATAGAAAGTAATACAACAGATATAATAGGAATATTTGTATGGATACCAAGATTTGAATATAAGATAGAGGGCACTTATGGAAAAGGAGGAACCTCAGCTTCTTTACCAGGAGAAATAGAAATAAACTTTTTATCTAAAACATCAAATGGATCAAAAGAAGGATATAGATTACATCCAGGATTTACATTTGGAAATACACAATTATCAGGATTATGGCTAGGAAAGTTTGAAACAACAGGTACTTCTACAAGTCCAACAGTACTAGCAAATACTTCATCACTAAGAAGTCAAAATGTATCCTCACAGTTTACAACATCACAATTATTAACATCAAAACTAACAAATGGAGATTCACATATGACAAAGGCAAGTGAATGGATGACAGCATCTTATCTTTCACAATCAAAATACGGAAAATATGGAAATAGTTTATATACAGGATCCAATAAAGAAGTATATCAAAATAAATCATCCTCATTTATAACAGGTTCTTCAAACGGAACACCATCACAAGATACGACAAATACACAATGTAAATATAATACATTAACAGATAGAGGCTCAGGAACAGGATACTGTGGAGGAGGAGCATCCACAACAGGAAACATATATGGAATATATGATATGTCTGGAGGATCAAATGAATTTCAAATGTCAAATTATAATAAGACGAGTGGTAAAAGTACAACCTATAATTCAGGATTTAATGGATCATTGTATGAAGGTGGAAGTATAACAAACGGAAAATCTTTTCCAGATTCAAAGTATTATGATTTATATACAACAGAAGATAAAACAACAGCATGTAATGGACCATGTTATGGATTAACAGAAACAAGAGGTTGGTATGGTGATTATGATTATTTTGTTGCTATTAATATTCCATGGTTGGTATTTGGAAGTGATTATTTAGATGGAATAACTTCAGGTGTATTTTTCGTTAGCAGTAGTGGAGGTAGTTCAAGTAATGGTCATTCGTTCCGCATAGCTTTAACATCGTAGTAAAAATTATAAATGTCAACTTATTAAGTAAGCGCTAAATAGTGCTTATTTTTTTATAAAAAGTTGCTTAAAATATGATTATTTATGTTATAATGAATATAGAAGCTAGTGGAGGCAATATATGACAAAGAAAAAGACAAGAAAAGAAGAAAATATTGAAGAAAAAGGATATATAATTGAGCTTAAAGGTATTTTAATATTCATATTAGCTATTATAGGGTTATGTCCTTTTGGTGTTGTAGCAAAATTTATAAAAGGTTTTTCATGCTTCCTAGTTGGAAGTTGTTGGGCAATTTTATTGGTTGGAGTATTGATATATTCAGGATATATAATTATAAAAAGAAAGTATCCTAAGGTAATGGCAGGTAAAAATATTGGTTTATTTCTAATTATTATAGGTATACTTGTATTTTTACATATGCCATATATTACTAATTCTACATCTAAAATTAATCCGGATAATTTCAATATAATAAAAGATACTGGTAAAGTTATTTCAAATACAAAAGATACAATTGTTGAGTATATTAATAGTTCGGTTGGAAGTTATGCACCTTCTCAGGAAACTGGTGGAGGTATGATAGGCGCTATATTTTTGTGCTTATTTACTGCACTTTTGACTTTGAAAGGAACAACTTTTATTTGTGTTGCACTTATTGTTTGTGGATTAATTCTTTATACGGGATTATCTATATATGAGATGCTTAAAAAGACAAAGGATGAGGTAAATAAGATCGCAGGAAAGATGCATATAAGTGGTAATTCCGATAAGCCTAAAAAGAAGAGGGTAAAAGAAAAAGTAGAGGAAGAAGTTACTAATGTGGAGGAAGTTATTCCTGTAGTAAGTATGGATAATGCTAATAAAAACTATATATATCCACCTCATAGTCTACTTAGTAATCCTACAAGGAGTAATACTAAGGAAAATGATTTAGCAATTAAAAATAATACTCCAATACTTATGCAAGTATTAAAGGATTTTGGAATAGATGCAAAGGTTGTAAATACTCATGTTGGACCTGCTGTAACTCAGTATGAACTTGAAATAAAGGCAGGAACTAAAGTAAGTAAAATTTTAAGTTTAAATAGAGAGATAGCTTTAGCACTTGCTGCTAAAGATGTGCGTATACAGGCACCTATACCAGGTAAAAGTACTATTGGTATAGAACTTCCTAATTCAAAAGTATCACCAGTGTGTGTTAAGGAAGTATTAGAGAGTGTTCCCTCAAGTAAACAAGGTAGTAAACTTTTAACTGTTCTTGGTAGAGATATTATGGGAAATCCACAATGGATGGAAATAAATAAAACGCCCCATCTTTTAGTTGCTGGATCTACGGGATCAGGAAAATCTGTTTGTATTAATAGTATTTTAGCAAGTATACTTATGCGTGCTAAACCTGATGAAGTAAAGCTTGTGTTAGTTGATCCTAAAAAGGTGGAATTATCTATATATAATGGTGTACCACATTTAATGACTCCAGTAGTAACTGATCCTAAAAAAGCAAATATTGCTTTACAAAGAATAGTTGCAGAAATGGAAAGACGTTATGATGTGTTTGAAGAGAGTAAGACAAAAAATATTGAAAGTTATAATGAATATATAGATAAAAAGAATATGAATTTACCTGAGGCTGAAAAAATAAAAAAATTACCATATATAGTTGTAATAATCGATGAACTTGCTGATTTAATGTTGGTAGCAGCAAAGGAAGTAGAGGATTCTATTATGAGAATTACACAAATGGCTCGTGCTGCTGGAATACATTTAATAGTAGCAACACAACGTCCATCTACTGATGTTATTACAGGAGTTGTTAAAGCAAATATTCCTTCACGTATATCTTTTGCAGTATCATCGGGTATAGATTCTAGAACTATTCTTGATATGGTCGGTGCTGAAAAATTACTCGGAAAAGGTGATATGTTATATTTACCTCAAGGAGTAAATTCTCCTATTCGTATACAAGGTACTTTTATATCTGAAAAAGAAACTAAGGATATAGTAGATTTTGTTTGTAAACAGCAAAAAGCTGAATATAATAAAGCATTTGAAATAAGTGATGAGGATAGGGGAGCTACTACTATGTTAAAGAATGATGATTATGAAGAACCTTTATATAATGAGATAGTAGATTTTGTTGTTGAACAAGGAAAAGCTTCTGCATCTTTATTGCAAAGGAGATTTCGTTTAGGTTATAATCGAGCTGCTAGATGTATAGATTTATTAGAGGATAGAGGAATAGTTGGTCCTCAAAATGGATCAAAGCCTAGAGAGGTTTTAATAAGTAAAGAAGAGGAATAAATTTCGACAAATTAATACTAGTTATTGAGCTACAATAAAATAGGTGATAGTATGAAAAAATATTTATCTACAATTTTATTAGGTTTAATTACTGGTATTTTTCTTTGTACTTTGTTTACTAAGACTTATACTAATAATGAATTAAAGGTATCTAGTGGAACTAATAAGCTATATTTTGTACAATATGGTGTATATTCTAGTATTGATAGTATGGAGAAGAATACTATTAGTCTAGAAAACTATATTTATACTAATATAGGAGATTTATATTATGTTTTTATAGCAATCACTAATAATGAAGATGCTCTTGAAATAATAAAAAAGTATTATAAAGATCAAAATATAGATACAATAGTAAAGGAATTTAACATAACTAATAAAAAGTTTGTAAATATAGTTAATAAGTATGATAAAGAAATAATAAATACAAAAGATAACTCTTATATATCCTCTTTGATTAGTGAAGTTCTAGTCAAATATGAGGAGGAAAATAGTGATAAGAATTAAGGATATACCTGTAAATGATAGACCATGTGAAAGACTTATAATGAGTGGTGCTGAAAGTCTAAGTAATGAAGAGTTAATTGCAATTATTTTTAAAACAGGAACAAATGGAATGTCTGCTAAGGATTTAGCTGCGTATTTATTAAGCAGTATTGGTGGATTAAATAGTTTAAATACTATTAATTACAAATTATTAAGTGGCATAAAAGGTATAGGAATGTCTAAAGCATGTAATTTATTGGCATCCATAGAGCTTGGTAAACGTTTAAATGTAGAAATTTCAACAATAAATAATATTAAGTTTAATAACCCGGAAGTTATCTCTAAGTATTATTTGAACAAATTAAAATATAAAAAGCAAGAGTATTTTTATGCTATGTATTTAGATAATAATAAAAAAATTATATCAGATAAGCAATTGTTTGTTGGAACTCTTAATTATAGTTTAGTGCACCCACGGGAAATTTTTAAAGAAGCATATCTTTTGTCTGCATCATCTATAGTTGTATTACATAATCATCCATCGGGAAATATAACTCCATCTAAACAAGATTGTGATATAACTAATAATTTAATAAATGTTGGAAAGCTTCTTGGAATAAGTGTTATAGATCATATAATAATTGGTAATAATAGTTACTATAGTTTTAGACAAAATAGTAATATAATCTTTTAAAAAAGTTAAATATATATTATAATTAAGAAGGTGATAAAGTGAAAAGAAAAAAGTATGATATAAAAATAGTAATTTTAATTATAGTTGTTTTAGTTGGAATAATGATAGGTATTAGTGTTAAATCTGTAAAGGAAGATAAGGATCTTACTTTTATAGAGAAGACTGTTAAAGATAGTGTAAACTATGTGTGCAAAATTTTCTTAGTACCTATAAATTATATTGGTGATAAAATTGAATATATAAAAGAAAGTAAAGATTTATACAAAAAGTATAATAAATTAAAAGATAAAGTTGAAAAAACAGAAACTTATCGTGCTCAAGTTGAAGAGTTACAAAAAGAGGTAACTGAACTTAAAGGTGCTCTTGAACTCAATGGTACTTTATCTGAATATACATATAAGAATGCAACTGTTATTAATCGAAATTTAGGATACTGGTATAATTCTCTTACTATTGATAAAGGTAGTAAAAATGGAATTAGTAAGGGAGATTGTGTTATTGTATCAAAAGGTTTAGTAGGAAAAATATCTAGTGTAGGTAATTTTACTTCAACTGTTAAACTTTTTACATCTGATGAAATAACTAATAAAGTAAGTGTAAAAATTAAATCAAATGATAAGTATTCATATGGTTTATTTACTGGTTACGATGAAGAGAGAAAGGTATATAAAATAGAGGGTATAGATTCAACTTCAGATATTAAAGAGGGAGATTTAGTTACTACGACTGGTCTTACTGATTATTTTCCTTCTGGCATTGTAATAGGACATGTGAAAAAAATAGTAAATGATCAATATGATTTGACAAGTATTGTAGAGGTTAGTCCATCTGTAAATTATGATGATATATCAGTTGTTACCATACTAAAGAGGAAATCAAAATGATATTGATTATAATTTCATTTATTTTAGATAGCGTTATATCTAATGTTGTTAGTATTAATTCATATTTTTTACCATTATTTACACTTGTATCTTTCTCTTTAGTATATCCAAAATATAAAAAGAATAATATTAAATTTTTAATGCTTGTGTTTATTTTTGGATTACTTTATGATATTTGTTTTTCATCATCTTTGTATATCAATACGTTATCATTTTTAGCAGTGGCATCTATTATAATAGTTTTATATCATTATATAAATATGAATATATTTAGTTTTACTTTAATAAATGTGTTAGTAATAGCACTATATAGAATTATTAGTTATATAATATATATTTTAGTGTCTTATAAAATTTTTAATGCACAAATTTTACTTATATCTATCGTACAATCTATTATATTAAATATATTGTATGGAATAATAGTGTATTTAATATATAATTATATTGTAAAAAAAATTAATAGAAGTACATACAAATATAGAAAAATATGATAGAATATATGTAGAATAAAGAGGTGTATATATGTTGAAAAATATGCTTGCAATAATATTTATAATGGCAATATCACTAACGCTTATATTAATTGGAGTTGGAATGCTTTTATCATTAAAATTTCAAAAGAGGCAGCAAAAGAAGTTAAAGGAAGTTGAGGATATTGTTAAATCCAAGCAAAATGTTATATTTGAATTTAAAAGTGGTCTAACAAACGAAGAATTGTTAAGAATAAATCCAAAATTAGATATAAATGGTCTTGCAACTTGTTTATTTAATACTTTTAAAGAATTGGAATTGAAAATTAAAAATCATGATGACTCTGATTTGGATAAACTTGTCGTAGGAACTACTTTAAATTTTATAAAATCAAGAATAGATACATACAAAATAAATGGATATTTTGAGGTAGTTGATGATATTGATTTACTAGAATATGCTTTTGTTGAATATAATAAGGATAGTTTAAAATTTAGAATTAAAATAAATTGTATCAATTATAAAAAAATAAATAATGATATCATAAGTGGTAACGAATTTAAAAAGTTAGAAGAAGTGTTAATTATTAGTTATAAAAATATATCTAATAATTGGCTTATCGAGGATATAGATAAAGTGTTGGAAAAGAAAATGGCAGAATAAAATGTCATTTTTTTAATATTTGAAAAAATAAATGTGCAAAAATTCAATACAAATGTTCGTAAAAAGTATTGACAAAGTATTTTTTTTGTTTTATAATTAATATGTAATCATTGAGGAGGAAATAGTATGGCAAAAGCAACTAATGATAAAACATTAGATCAAGTTTTATCTGATATTGAAAAGCAATTTGGAAAGGGCTCTGTCATGAAATTAGGAGAGAGAGAGCATCAAAAGATAGATGTTATATCTAGTGGTTCAATTTCTTTGGATATTGCTTTAGGAATTGGAGGATATCCTAAAGGAAGAATAATTGAAATATTTGGCCCTGAATCAAGCGGAAAAACTACATTTGCGCTTCATGCAATAGCAGAAGCACAAAAGAAAGGCGGAAGAGCGGCCTTCATAGATGCGGAGCATGCATTAGACCCAGTATATGCGCAAAAATTGGGCGTTAATATTAATGAATTATTGTTATCACAACCGGATAATGGCGAGCAAGCTTTAGAAATATGTGAAGCTTTGGTAAGAAGTGGTGCTATTAGTGTTATTGTTGTAGATAGTGTAGCTGCTTTAGTACCACAAGCTGAAATTGAAGGTGAAATGGGAGATTCTCATGTGGGTTTACAGGCACGCCTTATGAGTCAAGCTTTGAGAAAATTGTCTGGTATTGTAAATAAGACTAACACTGTTGTTATATTTATTAATCAATTAAGAGAAAAAGTAGGAATAATATTTGGTAATCCTGAAGTAACTCCAGGTGGAAGAGCTTTAAAATTTTATGCATCTGTTAGATTAGAGATAAGAAAAGGTGAGCAAATTAAACTTGGAAGTGAAACTATTGGTAATAAGACAAATATTAAAGTTGTTAAAAATAAAATGGCTCCACCTTTTAAAACATGTTCTGTTGATATAATATATGGAGAAGGTGTATCATTAAATGGAGAAATTGTTGACCTTGGTGTTGAAGCGGGTATCTTAGAAAAATCTGGTGCATGGTATTCTTATAATGGTGAAAAAGTAGGTCAAGGTAAAGAAAATGTTAAAGAATGGTTGAAGAAAAATTCTAAAGTAAAGGAAGAAATAGAACAAAAAATTAGATTGTTTTTTGAAAAAAATGATGCTTTACAATTAGGTGAGGTATCTAAGTAATGTTTTGTATATAAAGTAAAGTAAGACAAAATACTTTACTTTTTTCTTTTTTACCTATATAATAATTATAGTGAAATATCACTAATAGAAATGGAGGCTAATATGACAGATATGGCATTCTCCGTTTTGCTTGTCCTAATAGGACTTATTGTTGGAATAATCACAATGTTTATTGTTAATAGTATAAGAAAAAATTCTGCAATGGATAAAGCAGATAAGCTACTAGAAGAAGCTAAAAAGGATTCAGAGAGAATAAAAAAAGATAGTATTTTAGAAGCTAAAAATGAAATAAACGAATTAAAAGAGAAAGCAGAAGAAGAAATAAAAGAAAAAAAAGAGGAAGTAAAAGAAACTGAAAAAAGACTTTTAACTCGTGAAGAGAGTATAGACAGAAGAGATCAAAATATTCAAAATAGAGAAAATCTATTGGAAGAAAAAGAAAAAAAATTATTAGATAAACAAAAAGATATCCAAGAACAAGAGGCAAATGTAGAGGAGATTAAACAACAACAAATAGAACTTTTAGAAAAAATATCAGGGTATTCTAAAGAAAAAGCAAAAGAATTAGTAATGAAAAACGTAGAAGATTCTATGTCAAGGGAAATTGCAACTTATATTAAAGAAAAAGAAGAAGAAGCAAAATTGATTGTAGATAAGAAAAGTAAATCTATGTTAGTTGAGAGTATGAATAGGTATGCATCTGATGTAGTAGAAGAACAAACGATTACCGTCGTAAATCTTCCTAATGATGAGATGAAGGGAAGAATAATAGGTAGAGAAGGACGTAATATTCGTACTATTGAGGCTATAACTGGTGTAGACTTAATAATAGATGATACACCAGAAGCAATTGTACTTTCATCCTTTGATCCGTTGAGAAGAGAAATTGCTAGAATAACTATTGAAACTTTAATTAAGGATGGTAGAATTCATCCAGCACGTATAGAAGAAATCTATGATAAGACTTGTAAAGAAATGAAGGCAAAAATATTAGAATATGGAAATAATGCCTTATTTGAGTTAGGGATAACTAAAGTTGATCCTGCTTTGATTGAATTAATTGGTAGATTGAATTTTAGAACTAGTTATGGTCAAAATGTACTTAAACATTCTATTGAGGTGGCACAACTTGCAGGCATTTTGGCTGGTGAATTAAAAGAAAATGTTAATTTAGCCAAAAGGTCTGGTTTACTTCATGATATAGGTAAAGCTGTTGACCATGAAATGGAAGGTAGTCATGTTGAATTAGGTTCAATGCTAGCTAAAAAATATCATGAAAATGATATTGTAATTAATACTATTGAATCACATCATGGTGATTGTGAAGCTACAAGTGTTATTGCATCTTTGGTATCTATAGCGGATACTTTATCAGCAACACGTCCTGGAGCGCGTAATGACTCTTTGGAAAATTATGTACAAAGATTGCAAGAATTGGAGCAAATCGCAACTGATACAAAGGGTGTTGATACGGCTTTTGCTATGCAAGCAGGAAGAGAGCTTAGAGTGATTGTAAAGCCTGAAGAAATAAATGATGCTGAAAGTTATAAAATGGCAAGAGACATTAAAAATAAGATAGAAGAAAATTTACAGTATCCTGGAACAATAAAAGTAACTGTTATAAGAGAAACTAGAGCTATAGAAGAAGCAAAATAGTTTCTTTTTTTAATTTGACATATTAATTAAGTTTGGTATAATATACATATTGAAGGGGGTATACTATGCTTAAATTTAATAAAATATATAAGAATGTTAAGTTAGAGAAAGATATAAAAGAAAAAGATGTAGTAAAATATCAATTAATTAAGTTAAATTTATTGATGGATGATAATAATGATCCGTATATTTCAATTAGTTATACTGAATCAAATGATGATATTAATAATATGATAGAAAATATATATGTTACTTCTTATTTAGATGAAATGCAACTAATGCCCGTTATATACAATAAAAAATTAAAAACAAAGTATAGTAAGAATTTATTCTTGAATACTTTAGATCCAGATGAAAGAGTAATTGAAATTAGATTAAGAAAAAACGATTATAAGGATGCTGAAAAAATATTAAAATTATACTCTATATTAGAAAAATCATATGTATGTGCTAATCCAAAGAGAATAGACATAAAACAATATATAAATAATGAGGAAATAAAATATAAAGGAAAAGAAGAGCTTAGTCTTGAATTATATAGAAAATCTTCAAATGAAAATGCTACTGTAGCGCTTTCTTTGTTAAATCAAGATGTTAATAAGAAATATTTTACTAATAAGTAGAATATTTTTTATTAAAGTGTTGAAAAATATAATAAAATATGATATTATTATTGTTGTGATCCGCTGAAAGAGACATTTTATGATCATAAATTAGTAAAAGGAGAGTGACATTGTGAATTTAATTGATAAAATAACTAGTAAACAAATTAGAACAGATTTACCTGAATTTAGAGTAGGAGATACTGTTAGAGTAGATCTTAAAATTGAGGAAACTGATTCTAAAGGAAACAAAAGAACAAGAATTCAAGCTTTTGAAGGTTTAGTTATGTCTATTAAAGGGTCTGGAATTAGTAAGACTTTTACAGTAAGAAAAGTTTCTGGTAATGTTGGAACTGAAAAAATATTACCTGTTAATTCACCAAAGATTGATACAATTACTGTAATTAGAAAAGGTAAAGTAAGACAAGCTAAATTAGGTTATATTAGAAACTTAAAGAAAACACCTAAGATTAAAGAAAGAGTATAAGGCTATTTAGGCCTTTTTTCTTAAGGAGGAATTATGAAGAAGTTTATTAAAGATGTATATCCCTATGTGATAATAATAGTATGTGTTTTGTTATTTAGGATCTTTATAGCGACCCCAGTTCGTGTTGATGGGGACTCTATGAATGATACATTAAAAAATGGCCAAATACTTATATTAAACAAATTGAATAAACAGTATAATAGATTTGATATAGTAGTACTAAAAAAGAATAAAGAAAAGCTAATTAAAAGAATAATTGGTTTACCTGGTGATTCAATTAAGTACAAAGATAATGAATTATATATAAACGATAAAAAAATAGATGATGTTTCAAATATTAGAACAGGGGATTTTGATTTAAAAGAGCTTTATGATATAGATGAAATTCCTGATAATTATTATTTTGTAATGGGAGATAATCGTACCAATTCTCTCGATAGCAGAGATTATAGAGTAGGTTTGATAAAGTCAAGTGAAATAAAAGGTACAGTTAGAATAAGATTATTTCCATTCAATAAAATAGGAAAAGTACATTAATGTACTTTTTTCTTTTTAGTGCTATAATAATTATTAGAGTGGTGATAATATGACTAAGGAAGAAATATATAAACTTTTAAACGAGGAAAGTGTTCCATATGAAATAGTGGAACATGAAGCTGTTTATAATATGAAGGATGTTAAAGAAAAGGCAATCCCAATAAAAGGTTTAGAGGCTAAAAATTTATTTTTATGTGATGATAAAAAAAATAATTATTATTTACTAATTATATGTGGAGATAAACGTGTTAATCTTAAAGATTTTAGAAAAAAGTATAATACTCGTTCTCTTAGTTTTGCTACTGAACAAGATTTATTTAATATTATGAAATTAACTAAAGGATCAGTTACTCCATTAGGATTATTAAATGATAAAGAACTTAAAGTAATATTGTACATAGATGAAAATTTTATTGGTGAAAACAATACAATAGGTGTTCACCCAAATAATAATACTGCTACAATTTGGTTAAAAGTAAATGATTTAATTAGAATTATAAAAAAACATGGAAATATTGTAAACATAGTAAAACTATAGAAAACAGTTTTAAACTAATATAGAGTGTATTAAGATAAGTGGATTTATTATCTACTTTTTTTGTGTTATAATTAAATGGGTGTGTTATTTTGTAAAATAAGAATTATTAAAATGTACTAATCTACTGAACTGCGTATTAAAAAAATTATATAAACGTTTTAATAAGGTAGAATTAGTGTACAAGAAGAATGTAGAGATAAACTTTATTGATATGGAAAAGTATTGTTTAAAGCATAAACAAAAATAATATAGCGTAGTTGGGATAGAAATAAAGGTGTTAAAGGAATATGAAAAAGATTATAATTATAAGTTTATTAGTTTTAATATTACTATGTGGTTGTGATAAAAAAATAAAAGTGAATAAAAAAGATAATAGTATTAAGATTAAAATATTGGAAAATTTTAAAGAAATATCAAATTCATCTAATATGACTTCTTCAAACCCATATGATTATACTAAAAATAAATATTATGATAATATAGTTGAACTAGGTACTCCAGCAATCAATGTGTTAGAAAATATGTACTACAATGGAGAGTTAGTTGGACTAGATGCTTATTTATCTGCTTTAATAATACAAGATATTTCAAAGTGTAATTTGTATAACAAATATGGTTTAGATTGGTCTACAGCTGACGAATTTTACGAATTGTGGAAGAAGTACAATTGCAATTTTAATGAGAATTAGTTTGGCATTATGCTAGATAAAAGCAAACAGTTAAAAATGAAAAAAATAGCAAATTTAATATAAACTGGGAAATGACTACTTATGGAACATTTCCTAGAAGGGCTTATAAATAAAAGCTTTAAAACATATTTCTTTTTACATTTTATAGGTAAAAAAATAAAATTAAATTATAGAGTTAATAAGAAAATAAACATAGATAAAGAAGATTGGATTGTTACTGGGAATCATCACAA
>CAKOXU010000022.1 GCA_934130235.1 uncultured Bacilli bacterium | reverse complement strand
TACAAGGTTGATAGGCTGGAGATGGAAGCATAGCAATATGTTGAGTTGACCAGTACTAATAGATCGAGGATTTAATCATATTTAATTATTTTATTGGTGAGTAAACCACATTATCATGTTTTCAGAGAATTATTTCTCTATATTTATTGGTGACGATAGCAAAGAGGATACACCTGTTCCCATCCCGAACACAGAAGTTAAGCTCTTTAACGGCGAAAATAGTGTAATGCGAAGATAGCAAGTTGCCAATTTTTTTTTGTATTTTAATCTTAAATTACTTTAAGATTTTTTTATTTAATAAATATTATAATTTTATTGTAATAATATTTGGATTAATGTTATAATAAGTATGGTGATAAAAATGAATTATAAACTTACAACTCATTCTGTGATGGAAACTATTGAATTTGCTCAAAACATTGAATCTGAAAAGTTTGAAAATAT
Source organism: uncultured Bacilli bacterium (assembly GCA_934130235.1). Taxonomy (GTDB): domain Bacteria; phylum Bacillota_I; class Bacilli_A; order RF39; family UBA660; genus UMGS1613. The sequence continues at coordinate 15,501 of CAKOXU010000022.1, read as the reverse complement.
GATAATTTGTTTGAATGGTGAGTTAGGAGCTGGAAAAACCATATTTACTAAAGGAATAGCAAACGCCTTGGGAATTAAAGATACAATTACTTCACCTACATATACTATTATTAAAGAGTATACTGAGGGAGAAATGCCTTTATATCATATGGATGTCTATAGACTCGATGGCACTACTGATGGTGTTGGCATTGAAGAGTATTTTACCAAGGGTGGAATTGTTGTAATTGAGTGGGCTGACACTATTAAAGATATTCTTCCTGAGGAGAGACTTGATATTAAATTTAAAACTATAGACGAAAATAAAAGATTACTTATAATAACTCCTTATGGAAAAAAGTATGAAGAGTTATGCGAGGCTGTATTATGAGAAGCTTGTTTATAGATACTTCTTCTTTTTTTATGAATTTAGCAATTATAGAAAATAATAAAATGTTGTTCTCATTTAGTAAAGAAGTAAAAAATGATATGGCTTCTAGTATTGTTTCAGAAATTGATATAGCCTTTCAAAAAGTACCATTCACTATTAAAGATCTTGATAAAATATTTGTGGTGTGTGGTCCAGGCTCATTTACTGGTATACGAGTAGGCGTTACAGCTGCTAAAATAATTGCTTGGTCTATAAATATACCTGTAGTTCCATTATCAAGTTTAGAATTAATGGCAACAACTTCTGTAGTTGAAGAGTATAGTATTCCTATGATTGACGCAAGAAGAGGAAATGTGTATGCTGGTGTATACGATAAGCAATTAAATAACATAGTTGCAGATGGACTATATAATTGTGAGGATTTTATTCATAACCTAAAATATAGTTATAAAATTGTGTCATATGATGATATAAAAAATAGCATTAAACCAGAATTAAATATATTAAAAATAGTTAGCAAACATATCGAAGACAACGGAGTACTTGCCAATGAATTAAAACCTAACTATTTAAAGTTAACAGAAGCAGAGGAAAAAAGAAACAATGATAAGAACAATAACTGAAGCTGATTATGATGAAGTAAACAGTTTGTTAAAAATATTTAATTACGGCATAAATAATGAATCATTTAATAATCCATTTTTACGAGGCTTGGTTTACTTTGATGAATGCATAAAAGGTATTATAATATATGAAGAAAAGTATGATACAATTGAAATTGATTACATTTATACGAGAGAAAAATACAGAAATCAAGGTATAGCTACTAAATTGTTAGATAAAGCTACAGAATGTTCTAAAAGTGCGACATTAGAGGTAAAAGCAACTAATACAGTTGCGCTAAATTTTTATTCTAATAACGGTTTTAAAAGTGTTGCATTGAGAAAAAACTATTATGCCAGTTGTGATGGAATATTGATGTTTAAAAGTGGTGATATTATGAAAGATGTTTATATATTGGGAATAGAATCTAGTTGTGATGAAACAAGTGTTTCTATTGTAAAAAATGGTTGTGATGAGATTGCTACAGTTGTATTATCACAAATGGATACACATGCTTTATATGGTGGAGTAGTACCTGAAATTGCCAGCCGTATGCATGTTGAGAACATAACTATAGTAATAGAAGAATGTCTAAAAAAAGCTTCAATGAAAATGGAACAAATAACAGCTATTGCTGTAACATATGGCCCGGGATTAATTGGTTGTTTGCTTATAGGCGTGGAAGCTGCATCTATGCTTTCATATATTTATAAGAAACCATTAATACCTGTTCATCATATTGCTGGACACATCTATGCCAATAATTTAGTAAATAGAATGGAATTTCCTTTGATTTCCTTAGTAGTCTCTGGAGGACATACAGAGTTAGTCTATATGGAAGAGAATTATAAGTTTAAATGTCTTGGTTCGACACTTGACGATGCAGTGGGCGAGTGTTACGATAAAGTTGCACGCGTATTAGATTTACCATATCCTGGGGGTCCTTTAGTTGATGAATTAGCACATTTAGGGCAAGATACATATAACTTACCCTTACCATTAGATGATAATAGTTATAATTTCTCTTTTAGTGGTATAAAAAGTGCGGTTATTAATTTAGCACACAATGAGCAACAAAGGGGCAATCAGCTAAGAAAAGAAGATCTTGCATGTTCATTTCAAAATCGTGTTATTGAAATATTAACAAAAAAAGCAATGAGAGCTTTAAAAGAATATAATGTAAAAAACTTTATTATAGCAGGTGGTGTATCAGCTAATAGAGGTATAAGAAGCGCTTTCGAGGACTTATGTAAAATGGAAGGAATAAATTTGACTGTTCCGAATATAAAATACTGTACAGATAATGGTGCAATGATAGCGACAGCAGGTTATTTTGCATATAAAAAAGGTATAAGAGCGGATTACTCATTAAAAGCTCGTCCTACAAGTAATTTATTTACTGAAATTTCGTAAAAAATATTGACAAATAAGCATTATTTAGGTATAATCAATACATATGGAAAAGGAAAGCGATGTATCCACATCCACCTGATTACTTAAGTAATAGGTAAATGCCTACAAATATTTGTTTTGTAATGCATAAGAGTGGATACTATGAGTATGCACTTTTTTCATGGTATAAGATATAGGAGGTGTTTGTTATCGCAAACAAGGGGCATGATTTGTTTATTAATGATCAAATTAGAGCAAAAGAAGTTATGGTTATAGGGCCAAATGGAGAACAGTTAGGTATTAAAAGTATTAAAGATGCACTTACTTTAGCGACCTATGCAGGTTTTGATTTAGTTCTAATGAATCCAAATGGTAATCCACCAGTATGTAAAGTGATGGATTATAATAAGTTTAAGTATGAAAATAAGAAAAGGCAAAAAGAAAACACGAAAAAGCAAAGAGAATCAAATTTAGAAATGAAAGAATATAGACTTTCAGTAACTATTGATATTCATGATTTTGAAACACGTGTAAAAAATTCAAAAAAATATTTACAGAAGGGCCATAAAGTAAAAGCTTCTATACGCTTTAAGGGAAGAGAAATGGCTCATACTGAATTAGGTAAAGATGTCTTATTAAGATTTGCAGATGCTCTTAAGGATGTATCAGATATTGAACAAAAGCCAATCTTAGACGGTAGAAACATGGCTATGATACTTATGCCAAAAAAAGAAAAATAGGAGGAAAAATATGCCAAAAATAAAATCACATAAGGGAACTCAAAAAGTATTAAATGTAAGAAATTCTGGATCAGTTAAAATTGGTCATCCAGGGACTAGACATAATACAGGAAAGAAAAATACTGCTTCAAATAGAAACGGTAGAATGGCTTCTGCATTAAGCAAGGCAGATGCTAACAGATTCAAAAAAGTACAATTTTAGAAGGAGGAAATTAAATGGCAAGAGTTAAAGGTGGAAATATTCACAAAAAAAGAAGAAATAAAGTTTTAAAATTAGCTAAAGGTTATTTTGGAAGTAAACATAAACTTTATAGAACAGCTAAAGAACAAGTTATGCATTCATTAAAATATGCATATAGAGATAGAAAACAAAATAAGAGAGAAATGCGTAAATTATGGATAACAAGAATTAATGCGGCATGCCGTATGAATGATATTAGTTATTCAAAATTTATTAATGGTCTAAATAAAGCTTCAATTACAATTAACAGAAAAATGTTAAGTGAGTTAGCTATTTATGAACCAGAATCATTTACAGCATTAGTTAATGTTGCAAAAGATGCTTTAGAGGGCAAAAAAGTTAAAACTGCACCTGCAAAAGCAACAAAGAAAGCTTACACAACTAAGGCAGTAGAGAAGAAAACTGTAGATACTAAAAAAGAAGAAACAAAAGATTTATCTAAATTAACAGTAGCTGAATTAAAAGCTATGGCTAAAGATAAAAAAATAACTGGATATACTACAATGAAAAAAGCTGAATTAATAGATGCTTTAAAATAAAAAAATTACTGATAATGTTTCAGTAATTTTTTTTCATATTTTTCTTTTTCCGAATACGATTTCAATTTAGAATTGTTAATATCTAATCTAATTATTGAATCACAAATTTTATATAAATAAAATTGAAATAAATCATTATAATCATCATCACACTTAGCTGTAATAGCCCTGTATAAAGCTTGTTTATATTCACCATTTTCTTGTTCTTCTATAGCAATAGGAGGAATATTTAGAATTTTTAATTGAAGATTTAAAAGTGCTCTAAATGTTCTTTTATTTCCGTCAGCAAAAGGTTGAAGTTTAATTAAAGCAACATTTAGCTTAATACAATCATTTATATATCCAAAAATATCTCCTTTTTTATATTTATCAAATATAAAATCAGAATTGCTTATAAACGAATTAAAAACCTTTGCAGCATCAGTAGCATCTGGTACTTCAACATTCCAATCATTAAGTACAGCAGTAGTTTCCCTAAGTTTGCCTCCAAAAGTTCCATCACCACACATTTTATAGAGTAAGTAATGTATTTGTAATGAAGTTGTAAAAATATTAAAATTATCCTTATTAAAATTAAAATTTTGAATGAAATCATATACATTAGCAAGACCATATATTTCTTCATTTGACATGTTGTTTTCAATTAATGATTCGCAAAAAATATATTCACTTTTATACTTACCAATTAGGTCTTCAAATGCAGGCTTTTTTATAAATGATAAATATTCTAGTATAATAACTTTTGGAACAGAGCTCGTTTTACTATATAATTCATTTTCCGCTTTTCTTCTTAAATAACTATCAAATAATAACTTTATATATTGTTCTTTATCCATAATTCCTCCGTTAGTGTTATTTATACTATCATATATTTAGTTTTAAATCAATATAATATTGAAAAAAATAATTTAACATGATATACTTATATAGTATAGAGGTGGTTTGATGTATATAGATGCTATTATAGTTATAGCGCTTATTATAGTTGCGTTTGGTTGGTTTAGGAGATTTTCTAAATCAGTATATGTACTTGCTATTATAGATATATTTTTAAGACTTATACACTTTGTTGGCGATAATTTAGGAATAAAAGAGTTTAACTCATTTGTGAATAGAGTGTTTCCAAATTCTGTTCCTAGTATAATATCACATTATACTTCTGGAGTATTTTATACAATTTTACTATGGGTATATATTGTATTAATGATATTTTTCTTAGGATATACTATTAGAGTTTTTATAAAGAAAAAATAAATATATTTAAAAGTATATTTATTTTTAATTGCACTATTAGTATCTTGTAATTTTGTTACTTATATGATATATTTATTTTAGGGTGATAATATGTCTAGAAAAAAAGAAGCAATTGAAATGATAAAAAGAATAGAAGAAGGAAAAAGTTATTTTACTTATAAGCAAGTTGCTGAAATTACTGGTTATCACGATAAATATTTATTGAAATTAAAAAAAGACTATGAAAATGGTACACTTAGCTTTGAACATGGAAATAAAAATAGAAAACCAATTAATACAATAACAGAAGAAGAAAAAAAATATATAATAGATTTATATAAAAGAAGCAATGCATCTATTAGACAGTTTTGTAGATTTTATGGTAAAAGAAGTTATTCATGTATTTGGCATGTTTTGAAAGATGCTGGACTAATATAGTCCTTTTTTTGTTGATAAATAAGATATATTAATGTATAATTAATATGTAGGTTTAGGAGTGAGTTATGAATAAGGATAGAAAAGATGCTAAATATATTAAACCAAATGATTCAATACATGCTATATTACCGTATTTAATGGAAAAAAGGACTGAATCAGAGGTTTATATTAATGAAGTTATAGATGTTACAGAATTAAAAAAATGGATGGATAATCAGTCTAAGACAATTGATTTTAAATTAACTTATTTTCACGTTTTTGCTGCAATATTTTCTAAAACTATTTATAATAGACCATTATTAAATAGATTTGTACAAGGACATAGATTATATGAGAGAAAAAAAATAACAGTTTCTTTTATAGCTAAAGATTCATTTAAGGATACTGCAAGTGAAAAAGTTGTTGTTATAGACGTGAATGGTGAAAACAATGTATTTGATTTGGCAAAAATAATAATAGGTGATGTTTCAAGCACTCGAGCACAAGGAACAAATGATTTAGATAAGACATTAAAAATGCTTACTAAAATGCCAAGATGTATTTTAAAAATAATAACTAGAATAATAAAAAAGTTAGACTATTATGGAAAACTTCCTGAAAGTTTTACTAAAACAGATTCTAATTATGCAACTTTACTTATTTCTAATTTAGGTAGTATTAAGTGTAATAGTTGTTATCATCATCTAAATAATTATGGAACTAATTCAGTTTTGATAACACTTGGAACAGTGGAAGAACAAAATGGAAAGTATTTTATAGATATTGGCTGTACTTTAGATGAAAGAATTGCAGATGGATTTTATTTTGCTAATTCTATTAAACTAATAAAATATATTGCAGCTAATCCAAAACTTTTGAATGAAAGAATTGATGAGGTAGTGGAATATGAGTAAAAGAACAAAAGAAGAAAAAGAATATAATAATATAAATAAAAAAATAGAAAAGTTTACCGCTAAAGAAAATAAGCGATTAGAAAAAGAACAGAAAAGTTTTGATAAGAGGAAAATAGAACAAAGTGAAAAGAGTAAAGGTAATAAAGATGAGTATAAAGCTCCTTGGTATAGTTCATATGAAAATACACCAAGACATTTAATTTACCCTGATTGCTCATTATATGATCAACTTTTAAAGTCTGCTAATAAGTATCCAGAGAATATTTCATACAATTATTTTGGAACAAAAGTTAGTTATAAAAACTTTATAAAACAAATTGATGAAGCTGCTTGTTCGTTTAAGAATTTAGGTATAAATAAAGGCGATAAAGTAACCATATGCATGCCAAATACACCAGAGGCTATTATATCATTTTATGCATTAAATAAAATAGGCGCAATAGCTAATATGGTTCATCCTTTATCTAGTGAGAATGAAATAAAATACTATTTAAATGTTTCAAATAGTGTAGCTATTATAACAATTAATGTAGCTATTAAAAAAATTAGCAATATTATTCAGGATACTCCTATAAGATATACAATAGTAGTAAGTCCTAAAGATTCTATGCCTACAGCTTTAGGTGTTGGATACTATATAACAAAAGAAAGAAGATTTAAAAAGCCTAAATATAAAAGAATAGTTATGAGTTGGAAACAGTTTATTGAATATGGTTATTCATATAAAAATTCTACTCATGAAAAAACTAACGGAAGTTTTCCAGCAGCTATACTATATAGTGGTGGAACAACTGGTAAACCTAAAGGAATAGTTCTTTCAAATCTTAATTTTAATTCAGTAGCTTTACAAGGATTTGAGGCATGTGCAACCTTGAAAGAAGGAGACTCTATTTTGGCCATTATGCCTGTATTTCATGGCTTTGGATTAGGTATATGTATTCATACTGTTCAGTGTTTTGGTGGAACTAGTATTTTATTACCGCAGTTTTCAGTAAGAACATTTGATAAATTATTATCTAAATATAAGCCTAACATAATAGCGGGTGTTCCAACTCTTTTTGAAGCTTTGCTCAAAAATAAAAAAATCAACAAAATGAATCTATCTTATTTAAAAGTTGTAATATCAGGTGGCGATTCATTATCTCCTGCTTTAAAACAAAAAGTGGATATGTTTTTACATGACCATAAAGCAAATATACAAGTTAGGGAAGGCTATGGGCTTACTGAATGTACTACAGGCACATGTCTTACGCCTCCTACTATGCATAAAGAGGGCTCTATTGGCATTCCATATCCAGACATGTATTATAAAATAGTGGAACCAAATACTCAAATAGAACTTCCTTATGGAAAGGATGGGGAAATATGTATTTCTGGTCCAACTGTTATGTTAGAATATTTAAATGAACCTAAGGAAACAGCTCATACACTTCAAACACATGAAGATGGTAGAATTTGGCTACATACAGGTGATTTAGGGCACATGGATTCACAAGGTTGGGTATTTTTTAAACAAAGATTAAAAAGAATGATAGTTTCATCAGGATATAATCTATATCCACAGTATATAGAGAATGTTATAGATTCCCATCCTTATGTTCTTATGTCAACAGTAATAGGTATTCCTCATCCATATAAAATGCAAGTGGCTAAAGCCTTTGTTGTTTTAAGAGAAGGTATACATCCTACAGAAGAAGTGAAAGAAAGTATATTAGAGCACTGTAAAAAGAATTTAGCGAAGTATTCTTTACCATATGAGATTGAGTATAGAGAATCTCTACCAAAAACATTGATTGGTAAAGTAGCATATAAACAGTTAGAAGACGAAGAAAAAAATAAAATCAAAGAATAGCAATAGCTATTCTTTATATGATTGACAAATAGTCTATAATAGTGTAATATATAACTAATTTTGGGGGAGATTTAAATGAACTATATAGAAAAAATAGAAAAAGAAATAGAATTATTGGAAAAAGATAAAAATGCTTGTAAACAACCATACGAATTTTCTGATAAATTAACTACTAAGGTAAAAGAAGTACTTAAAAATTTAGATAATAATCATAATCATTCTTGGGCAATCGAAATATTTAATAAAAACAAAAAGAATTTAAATAAGGTAGCTATTCAATATAGAGGAAATAATATTACTTATGAGAGTATGTTTAATCAAGCTTATATGTATGCTAAATCTTTAAAATACTTAGGAATAGGTAAGGGCGATGAAATACCTATTTGTACTACTAATATTCCGGAGTTTATATACTTATTTTTGGCAGCCAGTTTTATAGGGGCTAAAATTAATGTAGTTGGAGATTGGTTTAACCATGAATATTTAACCGAAATAATCAACAATTCATCTAGTAAGTATATGTTTGTTGATGATTTAGCTTATGAAACAATAAAAGAATCTATAAATAATTCTAATGCTAAAAACATAATCATGTTTTCATTAACTGATTCATTTAAAAGAAATAAAAATAATGAAGCTTATAATCCATATGAGGAAATTGATTCAAAATTTCATAAAATAGAAAATAAAGTTAACAAATATAAACAAAATAATAGTAATATTTTATCTACTAATGAATTTATAAATCTTGGACGTGATTATAATGATAATCTATTTGAACAGGTAGATTTAAATGATCCACTTACGATTACATATACAAGTGGAACTACAAGTCCAGGTAGACCAAAAGGTGTTATTCAATCAAATAGGAGTTATATTACATTAGCAAGATTTTATGAACCAGATGTATCAGGTACAGCAGAAATGAAAGATTTAAAATTTTTGGGACATATACCACCTGATACTCATATAGCGCTTTCTTGTGGTATATCAGATACTTTGTATTGTGGATGCACATATGATTGTGAGCCATTTTATTCAAAAGAATTTTTTCCATACGCATTGTTAATCAATAAATCAAACTTTGTAACGACTAGTACTGGATACTGGGCACATTTATGTAAATTACTTAATTATGATGATGCTTGGAAGAATGTTAAATTACCGTTTTTAATGATACCAACGGTAACAGGTGAAGCATGTTCAGAGGGAGAAGAAAAATTCTTTAATTATACTTCTAGAAAACACAAGTTTGGTGTTGACAAACTGCCTTATCCATTGTCCCCTGTAACATTTTCAATTGGTGGTGGAACAACTGAAGGTACAGGAATATTTGTGACACTTTTTAAATCGTTATTAGAAAAATTACCAAATAATTTTGTAAAAGGTGAGGGTTTAGGTTTAACACCTATTAAGTTTGCTGAAATAGAAGTGTTGAATAAAAATTTAGATTACTGTAAATTACATGAGCCAGGTGTATTAGTGGAGAAATCTCCTTGTGAAATGATAGGTTATACAGATGATAAGTTTAATGCTAAAACAAGAATAACTGATAAATACGGAAAAGAATGGCTAAATTTAGGTATTTATTCTTACAAGTCTGATAGACAAGGCAGAGTTAAAATGAAAGGTAGAGCAAACGATGATATGATTTTATCAGATGGTTCAAGATTACCTATATTTTATATAGAAGATGAAATATTGAGAGATACCAAAAACATAATGTCATGTACTATCGTTAATGTAAATTCTACCCGTAATTCTTACGTCTGTCATATCGAATTTCAGCCAACTACTAAAAAATCTAGTGAGTATATATTAAAAAGCATGTGTAAAAGATTAAAAACTAGTATACCAGAAGAAGCTCTTGATAATCTTTTTATTAGAGTGAGAGATTTTAAAGAATCATATCCTTTGGATCCTAGTGGTAAAAGAAGTACATCATTACTAAAAAGTGAAGGAATAAATGAAAAATGTATAGAGTTTAATATTATTGATCAAGTATACAATAATACTAAAAATAAAGTATTAGTAAAAAAATAATGAAATCTATTTATAGGTTTCATTTTTAGTCTATACATTTAAAAATAAATATGATAAAATATTTAAAGAATAGGAAGGTTAGTATGAATTTAGTTGGCTTTTTACCGTTTATTTTATGTGGACTTATTTTTTCACTTGCCCTTACAACTATGTACTTTCTAAAAAAGCATATAAAAAGTGAAGAAACTGATATATATACTATGTTATTAATCACAAATCTATTTGGATTAATATTAGAATTGTTTTGTACATATGGTGGATATACTTTACCTGATAATATCCCCTTTTTACAAGTAATAACAAAATTATATTTAGTTAGTTTAATATTATTTATATTGTATATGACACTTTATATGTTTACCATTTGTTATGTGATAAGTAAACGAAGTAATGTTAAGTATTATAATATGTTAAAAAGAATATCTTATTTAATAACTTTTATATCTGTAATTGTCATAAGCGTATTGCCAATCGCAACTGGAAAAGGTTATGCGGTTGGAAAAGCAGTTGATTATACATATATATATTTTATATTTATTCTTGTAATATGGAGTATATCATTAATAAAAAATATAAAATATATTAATTTTAAAAAAGTTTTACCACTCATTATATTTGTTATATTTTTGAGTATAATAGCCATTATACAAAAGCATAACCCAACAATTACAATAACAACAGTAATGGATTTTTTAATTGTTTTCATAATGTATCACACTATAGAAAATCCAGATGTTAAGTTAATTAATGAATTAGAATATGCAAAAACAGTAGCAGAAAAATCTAATCGTGCTAAAACAGATTTTTTAAGTAATATGTCTCACGAGATTAGGACACCATTAAATGCTATAAAAGGATTTAGTGAATGTATAAAGAATGCTGAAACATTGGAAGAAGCAAAAGAGGATGCAAACGATATAGTAGTAGCTTCTGATAATTTGCTTGAAATAGTTAATAGTATTCTTGATATAAGCAAAATAGAGGCTAACAGAGTAGATCTTGTTGAATCGATTTATAATCCTATAGAGATACTTAATTATCTTGTTTCAGCAACAAGAATTAAAATAGGTGAAAAGGATATAGAGTTAAGAACTAATTTTTCTCACGAATTACCAGAAGCACTTTATGGAGATTCTGGTAAATTAAAGCAAATAATAAGTAATTTACTCATTAATGCTGCTAAATATACAGATAAGGGATATATAGACTTTAAAGTTAGTTGTATAAATGAAAAGGGTATATGTAAGTTAGTAATAGAAATATCTGATACAGGAAGAGGTATAAAGCCATCACAATTGGATAAAATCTTTACTAAATTTAATAGGTTAGATGAGGATAAAAATACTATTATAGAGGGTACTGGACTTGGCCTTGCTATTACAAAATCGCTTGTTGAAATTATGGGTGGAAAAATAGAAGTAAGTTCAGTATATAATGAAGGTTCTAAGTTTACTGTTTCCTTAAGTCAAAAAATAACTAATAAGATTAATAATAAAAGAGAAGTTATCAATACAATAACACTGTTTGAAGATAAAAAGGCTCTAATAGTAGATGATAATATTTTGAATTTAAAAGTAGCAGCAAAAAAATTAAAAACAAGAAAAATGGATGTAGATACAGCAAACAGTGGGTCGGAATGTATAGAAAATGTAAAAAATAATTATTATGATATAATATTTATGGATATAATGATGCCTAAAATGGGAGGTATTGAGACCTTAAGATGTTTAAAAGAAATAAAGGGCTTTTCAACACCTGTAGTCGCGCTTACAGCAGATGCAATTGAAGGAAGAATGGATAAATACATAAACATTGGTTTTAATGATTATCTATCTAAACCTATTGATGAATCTGAGTTAAATAGAGTATTAAATAAGTGCCTAAAAGAAAACGATAATTCACATAGAGTTTTATTTATTACAGATGATGAAATAGAAACTCTTAATAAATTAAAATAAACAATGTTTATTTTTTTTTAATAAGTATTTTACTATAGTATTTATTTTTAATTTTTGATATAATAAAATTAGAGTAAAGTATTTATAGTAGGGATTGTGTAAATCTAGAATAATTGATCATTAATAATAGTATACTATTAAAAGAAATACTTGTATAAAAGGAGGGTAATATGGCTTTAATAAAATGTAGTGAATGTGGAAGTAAAATAAGTGATCAAGCTGAAACTTGTCCAAAATGTGGATTTGAACTTAATACTCGATCCAAAAAAACAACAGATTTTAAAAATAATAATTCTAAATATCTAATTATTATTGCAATACTTATATTGGGTGCGTTATTACTTTTTAATAATAAAAGTAATATTAAAAATAATAATCAAGATAGTACTACAACACCATCTACTAACAGTGGGTATAAAGTATATACAAATTCAACATTAAAAATATCATTTGAGTATCCAAATGATTATAAAGTATCAACTGGAAATGATGGATTGATCTATTTAGCTAAAAATATTGATAATCAAGGAGCTTTAGTACCATACATAGTTATAGGAAGATATGATAACTTTAATAATGCAGTACAGTTTTTAAATAGTTTTACTGATTATATGAAAAAAGAGTATAATGATCTTAAAATAACTATAGATTTAGTATCTGGAACAATAGGTAATAAATTAGTGTATGGATTAGCTTACAATTATACTTCAGATAATCACTTAGTGGTCGATAATAGATATGCAATAGTAGAAAATAATGTAGTATATATGATTGGTTCAAAAGAAGAAAATGTGAACACACAAGAAATAAATAATGTAGTTGAACATGTTATAACTACATTTAGTATAGGAGGATAATATGGCTTTAATAAAGTGTAGTGAATGCGGAAAAGATGTTTCATCTAGTGCAAAAGAATGCCCACATTGTGGAGTAAAAATGAATTTGACTAAATGTCCAGAGTGTGGATTTAAATTAAAAGGGGACGAAGAAAATTGCCCAGAATGTGGATTTCCAATTTTTAAGAAGTCAGCAACAAACATAATTACTGAAAATTTAGATAAATTAACAGGTGCTACTTCAAAAAATTATGTTTCATTTAAGGATTTATTTAAAAATACATTTAAAAAGCATACAGAAGAAGAGTTAGATGAGGTTTTTACATGTGGTGGAAAAAATACAACGCCACAACTTAAAGATGTAGATCCAACGGATGTATCGAAAACTGGTGCCTGGGTATATTTTAAGATCTTATTATTCTTTATAATTGCTTATATACCAACATATATAGGATTTGTTTATTATGGTAATAATAATTTTCTACCAGCAATGATTATGCTTGCGGCATTCTCTGTTCCAGTAGCAGTATTAATTTTCTTTTTTGAAATTAATTTATTTAGAAATATACCTTTTTATAAAGTATTAAAGTACTTTGTAATAGGTGGAGCTGCTTCACTTTTTGTGGCAATTTTATATTTTTCATTACCATTTTTTGAACAAAAAACTGCTGTATTGAATTTCGAGGGAGCCTTTTTCGTAAGTTTAATAGAAGAGACTGCTAAAACATGCATAGTTGCATTCTTCTTATTTAAAAATAGAAAATGTAAATATATATTAAATGGTTTACTTATAGGAGCTGCAGTAGGTGCAGGCTTTGGAGCTTTTGAAACAGCTGGATATATTTTGAGATTTGGTCTTAATAATGGTCTTGAAACAATGCTTTCTATAATTAAAGCAAGAGGTTTATTAGCACCCGGAATGCATGTCGCTTGGGCTACAATAGAAGGTGCAGCATTAATGTATGTAAAAGGATTTGAAGTTTTAGACAAAAAACATTTAAATGATAAAAGATTTTTACTTATATGTTTAATACCAGTTGCACTTCATTGGGCATGGGATTTACCAATAACTGCTCCTTTTGAGTTATTCAGAGTAGGGTTAACAGTTATTGCTTGGATTGTAATAATATATTTTATTAATTTAGGATTAAAACAAATAGATGATGCAAAAAAATTAGATAAAAAGAAGGCGTAAGCCTTCTTTACTTTTTTACTTTTTTCTCTATAAAACTTACTATATAATACATAACAGCAGATATTATACATAGTATAATTACTCCGCTTATCACAAGACTTAAATTAAATACTTGCGATCCATATAAAATTAAATATCCTATTCCTTTTTTTGAAACTAAAAATTCACCCATTATCACGCCAATTAATGACATACTGACATTTATTTTTAAAGCACTTATTATTGAAGATATACTGTTAGGTAATATTAATTTAAAAAAGATTTGTCCCTTATTAGCTCTCAATGATTTCATTAATTTAATTTTGTTGTCATTAACACTATTAAACCCTTCATATACATTTATAATAGTTATTATGAGAGATATTAAAAGAGCCATAAAAATAATAGATTTAATGCCAGCACCAAACCATATAATTATAATCGGGCCAAGTGCTACCTTCGGCAAACTATTTAATATTGTAAGATAAGGTTCTATAATTCTTTGTAATCTTTTATTCCACCAAAGAATAGCCGCTATAAGAGTTCCTAATATAGTCGCAATACTAAAACTTAATATGGTTTCATAAATTGTAGTCCAGACGTGAATAAATAAGTCCTTGTTTACTAAGTTAAGGATAGTTTCAAATACTTTTTTAGGACTTGAGAAAATAAAAGAATCAATCACTTTTTTATCAACTAATAATTGCCAAAAACAAATAAAAATAACAAGTATTAAAAATTGATAACAAGTTATTACGATTTTTTCTTTCTTAATTTTTCTTAGATATTTTAAGTGTTCTTTATTATACATGAAAATCAATATCCTTCCATATAGCATCATAATAATATGAAAAATTTTTATCTTTTCTATTGTTTATTGGATTTGATTTATTTTCCAATTTAATACTATATATATTCTTTATAACAGAAGGTCTATTAGATAAAACTATTACTTTATCGCACATACTTATAGCTTCGGCTATGTCATGTGTAACCATAATCATAGTCTTTTTCTCTTTTTTTAGAATATTATAAATATCATCAGAAATAGCAAGTCTTGATTGATAATCAAGAGCTGAAAATGGTTCATCTAACAAAAGTAGATCTGGATTACTTGCAAGAGTTCTAATAAGCGCTACCCTTTGTCTCATACCACCAGATAAATCTTTTGGATAACTATATATAAAAT
>CAKOXU010000021.1 GCA_934130235.1 uncultured Bacilli bacterium | reverse complement strand
TACTAAGTTCCTTTCTATAACAAGTTCGAATACTTCGAACAAATTTATCTGTGGTGCGAGTGAAGGGACTTGAACCCCCATGGATTGCTCCGCTAGATCCTAAGTCTAGTGCGTCTGCCAATTTCGCCACACTCGCAAAAAAAATGGTGGATCTTGTAGGACTCGAACCTACGACCACTCGGTTATGAGCCGAGAGCTCTAACCAACTGAGCTAAAGATCCGTCTCTGTGTATCACCAATTTACTTAAATAATATATCATAATATTCATCAATATGCAATAGTTTTTTAAAAAAAAGTTTAATTTGACAATTAAGTAGGTTTATGATATCATATACTGCATTGAGGGGGAATATCAATGAATAAAGTAAAACTTAATAAACTTAATACGAGAGCCTTAGCATTTTTGTTATCTTCAGTAGCGCTTTTTACAGCTGGTGGATGCGCTAAAAGTGTAGATAAAGAAGCTAATACTAATAATTCAGCTGAACAAATTGATCCAGATAGTGAAACTCTATCTATTATTAATAATATGAAAGATAATTTGAATAATAACTTATCTAATAAGTTTTATTTAAATGATGATGATCAAATTTCAAGTATTACTCTTTTAAATATAGATTATATTTTGAAAAGTGCTACATATGATGAAAATGGTAATTTTAAATCAAGTATATTGACTAAACTATATCCAAAAGGTTTAAATACAAATAAAGAATTAAATGATTTAAATACATTTTTAAGTAAGTATAGAGAGTATAATCTTCATTTGGATGGAAAAGAGTTTATGACTATTAGTGATTATGCTTTAATAGAACAAGATAAAATTATTATATCAAAACTAGAAAGTATGACTAAGGAATTAATTAATTTAGTAGATAGTAATGCTACAAGTGAAGAAGTTAATAATTTATTTAATATTATGTACGACTTTTATGTAAAAGATGGAAGTATAGTAGTTGGAAACAAATCTTATAAAAAGTCTGATTTATCAAACGGATTCTCTAAGGGTAGTGAAGTTTTTGGAAATATAGTATCTGTATATTCTAGAAATTATGTAAATGAAGAAACAAGAAGTAAATTAGATAAGCGCTTGAATACTAAGGATTCACTATATAAAATAGAAGTATTATTAGAGAAGTTTGCTAATACAAATGAGAATGTTATTAATATGATGATTAATGATGATACTTCATATGTATTGACAAAAGAAGATGAAAAGGTTATTAATTCATTTAAATCAATTTATGATATAGTTATGGATTCATCAAGTAAGTTTAATGCTACATATGATGAAGTTAAAGGAATTGTAAATTTAGCAAATATAGATTATTTAGCATCTGACGAAGTATCAGCAGCAGCTTTAAAAACTATTATTGGTGAGGATGCTGGCTTGATGATTGATAATGCAACTAAATTTATTAAGAAAGCAGATAATTATAATTATAATAATCAAAATGATTTATTTGTTTATAATAATGTATTTATAAATGATTCTGAAAATATAGCTAATTTGACTGCAATTCAAGGATCTATAGTAACTTCAATAAGATTAAAAGCTAATTCAACAGATTTATCAAATAATAAGTATTTTAACTTTATTCAATACTATAATGGTTACAGCAATAAGGCATCTTTTAAAACATCAGATGGTTCTAAAATAGTTAAGAATGATACAGGAAGAGGTACACGTTATATAACTAATAGAATATTTGAAAATGCGTTAGAGTATGTTAAAACAGAGGAAAATGCTGAATTGGTTGAAAATGCTATTAGTATTATAGATAATAATAATGAAGACCGTTTAAGTGAATTAAAACAAATTAATAATTTAATTCGTGAAAAATGTGAAAGTTATGAATTGGTAAAATAAGATAGATATTTCTATCTTTTTTTGATATAATTAAGTAGGTGATTAATATGAAATTTTATAATACTTTAACAAAACGAATAGATAAATTTATACCATATGATTCTAAAATGGTTAAGATGTATACATGTGGACCTACTGTGTATCATTATGCGCATATAGGAAATCTTAGAACGTATATAATGGAGGATGTTTTGGAAAAAACATTAAATTATATAGGATATAATGTTAAAAGAGTTATGAATATTACTGATGTAGGACATTTATCTTCTGATGCAGATACAGGTGAGGATAAGATGTTAAAAGGCGCTAAAAGAGAGCACAAATCTGTTTTAGAAATAGCTAAATTTTATACTGAAGTGTTTAAAGAAGACTGTTTGAGTTTAAATATTAAGTGGCCTGAAATTGTAGTTCCAGCTACTAGTATGATTGATTATTATATTGAATTTATTAAGGTATTAGAGGAAAAAGGGTATGCTTATTTTAGTGGTGGTAATGTATACTTTGATACATCAAAATTGGATAATTATTATCAATTAACTAATTCTAGCGAAAATGATTTAAAAGAAGCGGTAAGAGATGATGTAGAAGTAGATAAGAATAAAAGAAATAAGATAGATTTCGTATTATGGTTTACTAAATCTAAATTTGATTCACAAGAACTAAAATGGGAATCACCTTGGGGACTTGGTTATCCTGGATGGCATATAGAGTGTTCTTGTATATCACTTAAAAATTTGGGTGAACATTTAGATATTCATTGCGGTGGTGTTGATAATATATTTCCACATCATACAAATGAAATAGCGCAAACAGAAAGTTATATAGGGCATAAATGGTGTAATTACTGGTTTCATACAGAATACTTAAATGATCAAAGTGGTAAGATGAGTAAAAGTAAAGGAGAATTTTTAACTGTTTCTCTTTTAAAAAGTAAAGGGTATAATCCTTTAGTTTATAGATTATTATGTTTACAATCCCATTATCGTAAACAACTATTATTTTCATATTCTTCATTAGATCAGTGTGTAGCAATTTATAATAAACTTATTAATAAAATTAAAGGTATAGTTAGAGATGATTCTAATATAGATATGGATAAGTTTAATGAGTATAAAAATAAATTTAAGGAATCGCTTGAAAATGATTTAAATACTGCTAATGCATTAACTGTTCTTTATGATGTTATTAAAAGTGATTTAAATAATAATACTAAATTAGAATTAATTGCTGATTTTGATAAGGTATTAAGTTTAGATTTGATAAAATCAAATACTATAGATGATGAACTTATAAAATATATAAATCAAAAAATTGAAGAAAGAAAACAATATAAAATAAATAAAGAATATGATAAGGCTGATAGTGTAAGAAAAGAGCTTGAAAAAAACGGTATAATTTTAAAAGATACAAGGGAAGGGACTATATATGAAATTATATAGTCCTTTACATTTTGTTTACTATGAATTGAAATTATTGTTTCTTTTTGTAAAAAATTATGATATACTTTTGATATAAAGAATAAGGAGGCATTTTTATGATTTGTAAAAATTGTGGAAGAGAAATAGATGATACTTCTAAATTTTGTGGATATTGTGGTAATAAAGTAGAGGTAGTAACACCGGAAAGTATAATTTTTCCAGATGTAAATGATAAGGCTGTTAAACCTGTTGATTTTGAAGCACCTACTGTGCCTGATTATTCATGGATAAGTGAAACTGCGCCAAAGCCAGTATATGAAGCGCCAAAACCAGTGGAGCCAGTATATGAAGCGCCAAAGCCAGTAGAACCAGTATATGAAACTCCAGTTCCTACACCAAAACCAATAGAACAACCAGTACAGCCTGTTGCTACGCAACCACAGGAAAATTCACCGGCATTTGTGTTTGATAAACCTGAAAATAATCCAATATCCGCATATGAAGGATTTAATATAAATAACGAGCAACCTACTAATGTATCCACACCAGAAGAGGAAGTAGACATGACTCCATTTTCTGATGTAGTGCAACAACCAGTACAACCAGTAGAACAACCACGTCCAGTGGAGCCAGTATATGAAGCACCAAAACCAGTAGAACCAGTATATGAAGCTCCAGTTCCTACACCAAAACCAGTAGAACAACCACAACCTATTGAAAAGGAAAATAAAAAAGCAACTAATAAAAAAGATTTTACATCTTTTATAATTGTGTTTTTAATTATAGTTGTAATTATGTTATCTGGTTTTATTGCATGGGATAAGTTTTTAAATAAAGAAGCAATCAACAATGGTAATGTTAATCAGAATACTACAAATATGACTGAAAAGGACGCTAATGATATAGCAAGTGATAAGTATAATAGTGTGTATGGGGATAATTTTAAGTTAATATATGATTCTGTAATAGCAGGTGATACTACTAATGCAAAGAGTCTATTTACTGAGGAATGTATTGAAAAAATGAAGAATGATGCTAATTATACAACAGGTATTTTTGGCACTGCAAATCAAGAGAAGAGAGATTTAACTGTTATTTCATATGGAGATGAATATATAACTGTTAAAGGTAAAAATGCTACTGATATTACATCATATTATATGACTTTAAGAAAAGTTGATGGTATGTGGTATATAGATATGTATGAATAAGAGATTTATCTCTTTTTTTATAACTTTATATTTTAAATAATACATGATATAATTATAATAGGTGGTAATATGAATGGCGTATTAATAATAAATAAAAGTAAAGGACTTACGTCTAGAGATGTTGTTAATAGAGTTGAAAAGGTATTTAAAACAAAGAAAGTTGGACATACTGGAACTCTTGATCCAATCGCTACCGGTGTTTTAGTTGTATGTGTTGGAAAAGCTACAAAATTAGTTAATCTTTTGACTTGTAGTGATAAAGAATATATCGCAACAGTTTGTTTAGGTATTGAAACACCTACATTAGATATAGAAAGCTTATCTACAAAAGCTGTTGATTGTATTATAAGTAAAGATAAGATAAAAGAAGTGTTAGATAAGTTTGTCTGCACATATAATCAAGAAGTACCTATATATTCAGCAGTAAAGGTAAATGGTAAAAAATTATATGAGTATGCAAGAGAAAATATCGATATTGTACTTCCTAAAAGAGATGTGACTATTTATAATATGTCTCTTGTTGACTATTATATAAAAGATAATAAAACATATTTTAGTTTTAAATGTAAAGTAAGTAAGGGAACATATATTAGAAGTTTAATAAGAGATATAGCTCTTAATCTTAATACAGTAGGTATTATGACGGATTTAAAAAGAATAAAGCAAGGTACTTTTAGTATAGAACAATCAATTAGTGATGATGATATAAATACTAATGATCTTATAAGCATAAAAGATATTTTAAATGTTAGAACAGTAGAATTAAACGGAGTAATGGAAAAGAAGGTGATAAATGGTTGCTACATAGAAGATAAAAGTACTGTGTTATTTGTAAAAGAAGGAAAAGAAATTGCACTTTATGAAAATGGAAAGTGTAAAATAATGTTTGGAGGAATTTAATGACATTAGTGATAATGGCCGCTGGTATGGGTAGTAGGTTTGGTGGATTAAAGCAAATAGAACCAGTTGGACCAAATGGAGAATTTATTATTGATTATAGTATATATGATGCTAAAAGAGCAGGATTTGATAAGATTGTATTTATAATAAAGGAAGAAAATTATGAATTGTTTAAAAAGACAATAGGTGCTCGTATTGAAAATACTATAGAAGTTGAATACGTATTTCAGGATATAAATAATATACCTGATGGTGTTAAGATCCCTAAAGATAGAGTAAAACCACTTGGTACAGCTCATGCAATTATGTGTTTAAAAGGAATCGTTAAGGAACCTTTTACTATTATAAATGCAGATGATTTTTATGGATTTGATGCATATAAATGTGCAAGTAAATGTATGAAAAATGATGAATATGCATGTATAACATATATGATTGGAAATACATTGAGTGAATCCGGCAAAGTAAAAAGAGGTTATTGTGAAAGCAAGGATGGATATTTAACAAATATAATTGAGTCTAATTGTATTAAAGAAAATGATAAAGTTTTAATTGAACCTTTAGATGGAAGAACTTCTTTTTATACAAATATTGACTCTCTTGTTTCTATGAATATGTTTGTTTTTAAGCCTGATATAATAGATTATATTTATAATCATATAGAATCATTTTTTAGAAGTAGAGAAGATTTAGAAAAATGTGAATATTTAATACCTGATGTTGTGTTTGAAAGAATAAATAAAGGAGAAATTAAAGTACGTATATGTAAAACAAATTCTGTATGGTATGGAATAACTTATAAAGAAGATAAACAATTGCTTGTAGATTCTATATCAAAACTAATTAAAAATAATGAATATCCTATTAATTTATATAAATAAATATTGTAAATTGTAATAATAAATGCTATAATAATAATG
Source organism: uncultured Bacilli bacterium (assembly GCA_934130235.1). Taxonomy (GTDB): domain Bacteria; phylum Bacillota_I; class Bacilli_A; order RF39; family UBA660; genus UMGS1613. The sequence goes on along the minus strand of CAKOXU010000021.1, from coordinate 9,651 downwards.
TATTTGTTTGAAGGAGTAGGTTAATTTAATTTTAAAGAGAGTTAGTGGACGGTGTAAACTAATAAATTAGATTAATTGAAGACATCAAACGTTAAATAATCGGCTAACTGCGTTATAAGTATTAAGGTAGATAAATCTATGAATCAAGGTGGCACCACGTACATTACGTCCTTGAATGCATGGATTTTTTTAGTACAAGGAGGTTTTATGAAAAAAGTATACGTAAAAGATTTAAATAAATATTTAGATAAAGAGATATCTTTCAGTGGGTTTGTTGATACTATTAGAGATAAAAAATGGGTTATGTTTGTAATACTTAGAGATTCAACAGGAAAAGTACAAATGACTATTGAAAAAAGTGATGAATCTAATAAACAATTACTTGATATTATGTCAAAAGCAACTGTTGAAAGTACTGTTAAAGTAAATGGTGTTTTGAAAAGTAATGAAGCTGTAAAATTAGGCGGCATGGAATTAATTCCTAATAAAATAGAAATTACAAGTGTTGCTGATACTTTGCCTTTTGATTATAATAATTTAGATGGTGTAGGAATAGATACTAGATTAGATTATAGATGGTTAGATATTAGAAATGAAAAGAATATGTTAGTTAGACAAATCGAATCTTGTATGATTATGTCAATGAGGCAGTATTTATATAGTTTGGGATTTACTGAAATTCATACTCCGAAATTAATAGGTGCAGCATCGGAATCAGGTAGTGAAGTATTTGAAGTAAAATATTTTGATAGAAAAGCTTATTTAGCTCAATCACCACAATTTTATAAACAAATGGCACTTGCTGCAGGTTTAGATAAGGTGTTTGAAGTAGCGCCAGCTTTTAGAGCTGAAAACTCGAATACAAATAGACATGCGACAGAATTTACTTCTTTTGATTTGGAATTTTCATATATAGATAGCTATGAAGATGTTATGGAATTAGAAGAGGATTTGTTGATAGTTGGTTTAACTAAAGTAAAAGAGGTATATGGTGATAAGATAAAAGAAGTGTTTAATAAAGAAGTAATAATTCCAACTAAGCCATTTCCACGTATTAAATTAGAGGAATTATACAAAAAATTAAATGAAAAATATAATTTTCAAATACCTGATCATGATATAGGAGATATGAATGCAGAAGCAGAAAAATTAACATATAATTTAGCTATGGAAGAATATAACAGTGAGTTTATGTTTATTACTGATTATGCTGCTACTAAAAGGCCTTTTTATCATATGAGAGATGAAAATAATAGATTATTAGGGTATGATCTAATTTGGAGAGGAACAGAAATAACTAGTGGAGCACAACGTGAACACAGATATGATCATTTAGTTAGTAATGCTAAAGAAAAAGGGCTAGGTAAAGATGTAGAATTTTATTTACAATTCTTTAAATATGGTTGTCCACCACATGGAGGATTTGGTATAGGTGTAGACAGACTTACTATGTTACTATTAGGTTTACCTATTAAGGAAACTCAATTTGTATTTAGAGGTCCAAATAGGTTAGAACCATAAAAGGAGGAAAAATGGGGTACAAATATAATTTTAAAACTTTATTGCCACTAACATATGTAGATAAAAAATTAGGTAAAATAATAAATTTTAAATGTATAGGACAAATAGAAGTTGAAAAAGAAGATGAAAAAATTAAAAATGAATTTTTAAATAATCTACAGGATATGTTTAATCATGTAAAAGATGAATATTCATATAATGAATTTTTAGACAGTGATTATAACACGTTATTTATTAATTATTATAATAGTATTTTTACTAATAATAAATTAATAAGCATTAATATATCTTCATTAACACCTACGACATCATCTATAGAAGATTCAATTGAAGTTAAACCTTTATTTTGTTCTATATGTGGTAGTAAGTTAAATAAAAATTTGAAATTTTGTAGTGAATGTGGTGCTGAAATATAAAAAGTGAATATTTTAATATTTGCTTTTTTATTTAAAAATTATATCAAATTAACTATTATATGTTATAATAAGTATGGTGATAATATGAAAAAGAGTAAGGAAAAATTAGTTAAAGCAATTTTAAATAAAACAGAGTTAGAAACAATAGAAAATTACGATGAGTTATTGGAAATGCTTATTGATGAACCTATCGCAATTAATACAGATAAAGAGGAAAAAAGAACAGTAGGAGAGATGCTTGCAGATAAAATAGCTGCTATTGCAGGGTCATGGACATTTATATTTGCTTTTTGTATTTTCTTATTTGCTTGGATGATTATAAATACTATATTTATAGATAATATAGATCCATATCCATTTATACTACTTAATTTAGTGTTATCATGTATTGCAGCAATACAAGCTCCAATAATTATGATGAGTCAAAATAGAGAAGCAAAAAAAGAAAGATTAAAAAGTAATAATGAATATAAAACTAGTTTAAAAAGTGAATTAATATTAGAAGAATTACATGATAAAATGAATAAAATATTAGAAAATCAAAAAGAAATATTAGATAATATAAAAAAAGACTAAGTCTTTTTTTTATAAAAATGACATCTAGTCGTTTTGACTAGATGTCCAGCAAAGAAAAATGTTAGACATTCGTAGAATGCCTAAGTTTAAGTCAATTGACTTAAACGTTTAACAACAAAAACTACAACACCAAAGAAGTGTCTGTGTTTTTGACATGTGAGATAATTCTCACGTACTAATAATAGCACACCTTATTATTTTTGTCAAAATATTTTTATAAAAAAATATTGAATAGATAATTTATTTATGATATAATTATGGTGCTGAACAATATGATGTCTTTTATGAAAAACCTACTAATCGATATAATTGGGAATCTAATTTATTTTCCGTGTCGAATACTCTCTAGTTAGAGGATCCTAACGATTATAATGTGATGCCCACCTGGGAGACTAGGTTTTATTCGGTTGGGATGTCGATTGTTTGGCTTTTTTTATTTATAGAGGTGTATTATGATTAATGATGAGTATGTTGTATTTGATTTAGAAACTACTGGACTTTATCCTAATAGTGGTGATTCTATTATAGAGATAGGTGCAGTTAAATTAAAAAATGGTGAAATTATAGATAGATTTGATGAACTTATATATCCAGGACGAGATATAAGTGATGAAATAACTAGTATAACATATATAACCAATGATATGTTAAAAGGAAAAAGAACTGAAAAAGAAGTTGTTTGTGATTTTATGAAATGGGTAGGGGATTTACCTATGGTCGCACATAATGCGCGATTCGATTTATCTTTTTTAACTAAAGCATATAAATTATATAATTTGGGAGAAATTAGTAATATTGTTATAGACACTCTTGGAATATCTAGATATTTAGATTCAAGCGAAAAATATCATAATTTAGCTGTTTTAGTTAAAAGATATAATATAGATTGGGATGAAAATAAGCACCATCGTGCAGATTATGATTCACAAGGAACTGCATTAATATTTATTAAAATGCTTAAAAGATTGGAACTTAATAATTTTAAAAAAATAGAAGATTTAACTAATTATAAATTTATGGTTATTAACAAGTAAAAGCGACATTTTATGTGCGCTTTTTTTTGTACACTATAAAAGGTGATAGTGTGAAAATATATATAGATGTTTTACTAATAGTGAATTTCTTTATAGATTTTATGTTACTATTATGTGTAGGGAAGATACTTAGAAGAAATTATAATACTAATAGACTTTTAATAGGTTCTTTTTTTGGTAGTTTTACTATTATATTTTTATTTATAAATATAAGTGATATATGTGTAATACTTATTAAGCTTTTAAGTGCAGTAATTATAAATATAATAGCGTTTAAATTTATTTCGATTAAGTATACTATAAAAAATGTAATATATTTTTATATGTTTTCTATTCTTTTGGGTGGATTTATGTATATACTAAATATTAAAAACTATACTAATTTCATGATTAATAGTGTAGCCTTATTAGTATTAAGTCCAGTAATTCTTTTTTTCATCATATTACAGTTTAATAAGATTAGATATGAATATCCAAATTATAAAGTGTTATTTATAGTAAAGGAAGGTAAAAAGTATAAATATACTGCATATATGGATACAGGGAATACTCTAGTAGATCCACTTACTTTAAAAAAAGTTATCTTAATTGATAAAAGAAAATTATTATTTAAGTGTAATAATTTTAGATTAATACCATATAAATCCATTAGTACAGGTTTACTAAAGGTAATCAAAGTAGATTATATAATATATAATGATAAGAAATACTTTGATATTTTGATTGGACTTATAGATGATATATCAATAGATGGTGCAGATGTTATTTTAAATAGATTATTGGAGGGATAAATTTGTTTAGAAAATTATTATTTTTTATTAAAAGATTGTTCACAAATAGTAATTGTTTTTTTGTTGGAAGTTTAGATAAATTACCTGAACCGTTAAGTGTTGAGGATGAAATTAAATATGTTACTTTATCTATGCAAGGAGATAAATCAGCACGTGATAAGTTAATTAAACATAATTTAAGACTAGTAGTATTTTTATCAAAAAAGTATGAGAATACTAAAATAGATTTAGAAGATTTGGTAAGCATAGGAACAATAGGCTTAATAAAAGGGGTTAATACATATAGACTTGATAAGAATATTAAGCTTGCAACATATGCCTCTCGTTGTATTGATAATGAAATACTAATGTTTTTAAGGAAAAACAAAAAAAGAAGAACGGAAGTTAGTTTTGAGGATAGTTTATCATTTGATTCTGAAGGAAATGAGCTACATTTAGAAGATATTATTGGTACTGATTCAGATGTAGTTACTAGACCTTTAGAAAGCGAGGTAGAAAAAAAGATCCTTTATACTGAAATTTCTAATTTAAATGATAGAGATAAAACTATAATGTCTATGAGATATGGCCTTTTTAATAATAAAGAAAGAACTCAAAAAGAAGTTGCTTCAATTTTGGGAATTAGTCAGTCTTATATTTCAAGAATAGAGAAAAAAGTTATAAATAAATTGAAATTACAGAATAGATAATTTACTTTTATACATAAATAATGATATAATTATATAGGTGATAGTATGAATCAAGAATTGTTTGATAAACTTAGAAAAAAATATCCTACTTTTATATATGATAGTTATAAAATAGAGGATAAAGAAAAAGTATTGCGCATTACTTATACATTTAAAATTGAAGGATTGGTTGAATTTAATCCTTACTATGAAATAGAAAAAAAGTATATAACAAATAAAAATATAGATAATAATTTATTTAAATATATGGTGTTCCATATAGGACTAGTAGAACTTGTCAGTTATTTTAAATGTACTTGTTCTCCTAATGTTATAATAAATGCAGATTATATTAATGAAGAACAAATACAATGGTTTAAAAAGCTATATTACTATGGCCTTGGGGAAATGTTATATACTAATGGTATAAAAGTAGAATTGGATAATTTAATGAATATAACTTGTACTAAGAGTAAAAGAGAATCTTTTAATATAAATTATAATCCTATTGGTAATTTAATTCCTATAGGTGGCGGTAAAGATTCTTGTGTAACTTTAGAAGTTATGAGAGATGAAAAAAGTATTAATACTCCTATAGTTATGAATCCTAAAGAAGTACATTTAGAATGCATAAAAGCAGGAGGGTATGATGATTATTTCGCTTATAAGAGAGTACTTGATAAAAAAATAATTGATTTGAATAATAAAGGATTTTTAAATGGACATACGCCGTTTTCATCTTTAGTAGCATTTACAACATATATGTGTGCTTATTTAAGTAATAAAAAAAATATTATTTTATCTAATGAAAATAGTGCGAATGAGCCTACCGTGCTAGGAACTAAAATTAATCATCAGTATTCTAAAAGTTATGAATTTGAATGTGATTTTAACGAATATACTAATAAATATTTTAATATAGATATTAAGTATTTTAGTTTACTTAGACCACTCAATGAATTTACAATAGGTATGTTGTTTTCTAACTATACAAAGTATCATAAAATATTTAAAAGTTGTAATGTAGGATCTAAAAGTACTCCATGGAAATGGTGCTGTAAATGTCCTAAGTGCTTATTTGTATATATAATTTTAAGCCCTTATTTATATAAAGATAAATTGATAGATATATTTGGTACTGATTTGTATGAAGATGAAAACTTAATTAATATTTTTAATGAGTTATTAGGATATAGTGAAACTAAACCATTTGAATGTGTTGGAATGTATGAAGAGGTGAGGTATGCAGTTAGTAAACTTATAACTAATCTTTCTTTTTTACCTCCTTTACTCAAATATTATAAGGATAATTATCCTATTGAATTAGATCACAAGTTTGAATTAGATTATTCAAATGAAAATAATTTAGATGACCACTTTAATTTATTATTGAAAAAAGAGGTAAGTAAATATGTATAATAGTATAATAGAAAAATTAAATGATAAAGAAATAGCTATTTTAGGATTTGGACTTGAGGGCGTTTCTACTTATAATTTTATAAGAAGACATTTACCCAATAAGAGACTTACTATAATAGATAAATGTGATATTAGAAACAAAGTAAATGATGAAAATGTATCCATTATATTCGGGGATAATTATTTATCGAATTTAGATAAATATGATTTAATTATTAAAACTCCAGGTATTTCTTTAAAAGATATAGATACTTCTAATATAGAAGATAAAATTACTTCTCAATTAGAATTGGTTTTAGAGGTTTTTAAAAATAATACGATTGGTATAACTGGAACTAAAGGAAAAAGTACTACTACGACTCTTATATATAATGTATTAAAAGATCAAGGGTATGATGCTTATCTTCTTGGTAATATTGGAATACCAATATTAGATGAAGTAGAAAAATATAATGAAAATACATACTTAGTTATTGAAATGAGTGCTCATCAATTAGAGTATACTCATGTATCACCACATATAGGATTAATACTTAATTTATTTGAGGATCACTTGGATCATGCTGGAACTGTTTTTCACTATCATATGAATAAAATGAATATGTTTAAATATCAAAATTCTGATGATTATGGTATATATTGTCTTGATAATGATGCTACTGTTAAATATATAAATGAATATAAATATAAGTCAAAATTATATAGTATTTCTAATACTAAAAAGGCCTCTATATACTTAAATAATGATGATGTAATATATTCTGGAAAAGTAATATATAATAAAAATAATAAACGTAAGTTAATAGGAGATCATAATCTTATTAATATTATGTTTGTATATATGGTAGGAATTATATTAGATTTAGATTTGAATAAAATTAATAATACTATTGAATCTTTTAGTCCTTTAGAACATCGTATGGAATTAGTAGGTGAATATAATGGTATAACATACTATAATGATTCGATCGCAACGATACCAGAGGCTACTATAAATGCACTTAAGGCTTTGAAAGATACGGACACTTTAATATTCGGTGGTATGGATAGAGGTATTGATTATATGCCTTTAATAGAATATTTAAAATTAAGTACAGTAAGAAATTTAATATGTATGCCAACTACTGGATATAAAGTAGGAAAAATATTAGAAAAAGATGGTATAGATAAAAATTATTATTATATAGAATCATTAGAAGAAGCTGTTAAAGCAGCAAGTAAAATAACACAAAAAGGGAAAATAGTTTTGATGAGCCCTGCTGCTAGTAGCTATGAATATTTTAAGAATTTTATTGAAAAAGGAAATAAGTATAAAGAATATATAAGAAATTTGTAGAAAAAAGCGTAAAATTATTTACACTTTTTTTTATTTATGTTATAATTGTATTAACAATAGGAAGGAAATGTTTATGAAGAATAAGAAGTTATTTAAATTTTTAATGACATTTGTATTAGCTATAACTATGTTTGTTAGTATGAATGTAAAAGCAGCTGATCTTGAAAGTTGTGTTGCTGCTGATCACTGTACAGGTGGTGATTTGACTAAAGTTGATGCAGATTTTAACGGTATGAAAAGATTAGATGCTAATGGTAATGAAACGGGATTTGTATCATCTGATTATGCAATGTATAAATTATATGCCCAAAATAATTCAGGTACTATTATACCAGTATTTTGTGGTGCCATGGGAATTAAATATCACAGTGGAAATTCCTATAGTGCAACAGGAAAAACTTATACAACAAGCGGTAAAGTATGCGGTATTGTTAAATCTTTAAATTCAAAAAATGGTAATATTACTGAAAGTGATTTGAAGAATTATGCTACAAATAATTCCTCATATGAAAAGATACAAAAATCAATATGGTATTATGAAAAATATGAGGGTAATTGTACTGATAACAAAATGAATGTTACAGATAAAACTATTAGTTTAAGCTTGAAAATCAGTGATTCTAAAATGAAAATGGTAGATGGTTACTATATTTCTAAACCAATAACTATATCAGGAAGTGGTTTGAATTCAGGGTATGTTGTGAGTTTAGCTGCTAATTCTAATGGATTTTTACCAGCAGGTGCATTTATTACTACGGATGAAAATGCTAAAACTGGATCAGCATCAGGTGCTACAATAACAGCTGATAAGATTTATGTAAAGATTCCAGCTGCTAATGTTACTAGTATACCTAACTTTAAAGTTATAGTGAAAGGAACTGGTGTAGTTCAAACATGGGGTACTTTTACAGTTAAATTAACTGAGTATTCATCTGGTGATTGGCAACCAATAGTTAGTTTACAATATACACCTGGAAATCCAGGATCAAAGAATGGCGATGTGTCAAAAGAAATTAGTTTATATAGTGAAAGTACATCTATAAAGGTTGTTAAAACTAACAAAGAAAATAAAAAACCAGTCGCAAATGCTACATTTATGTTATATGATAAAAATGGTAAAAATGCTAAAACAATAGATGGTAAAGATGTAGCTGCTGTTAAAACTGATTCAAATGGTATGATAACTTTTAGTAATTTATATTACGACGAAGATGACTATAATACTTTTGTTTTACACGAAGTAAAACCTGCAACAGGATATAAAGTTATTGATGATGTTAAGAATCAAAAAGTACAATTTACTATTAAAAATGGTAGTATAAGTATTACTACTAAAAAAGAAGAAAACAAGTTCTTTAGTGTAGATAGTAAAACAAAAAATCAAATTAATGTAGTTAACGAACCAATTAAACAAAAATTTAGTAAAAAAGATGTTGCTAATGAAGACGAATTAGAGGGAGCTCATATCGTTATAAAAGATGCAAAAGGTAAAATTGTTAAAGAGTTTGATTCTACTAAGAAATCAACTGAGTTTTATTTAGAACCAGGAAAATATACTTTAACTGAGACAGTAGCGCCTAAGGGTTATGTAGCAATTAAAACTGAATTTGAATTTGAAATACTTGAAAATGGAGATGTAAAACTACTTACAACAAATACAAATAAATTTGTTACAAAAGGAGAAACAATCACATTATACAATTATCCAATATCTGTTAAAGTTCCAGATACTGGCGTTAAAAAGACATTATATATAATTATTGGTAGTATATTAGTTTTAGCTGGTGGAGCATTAGCTTACTTAAAAATTAAAGGGATAGATAAGGATATTAAATTTCCATTTAAAAAAGCGTAATTAAACGCTTTTTTTGTTAATTGGTTATTCAAAAA
>CAKOXU010000020.1 GCA_934130235.1 uncultured Bacilli bacterium | reverse complement strand
AGTATAGATTTATTCTATACTTTTTTTTTTATTTAAGTTATAATGTATATAGTAGGTGATAATATGTTAGGAACTATAGTTGGAATAGAAGAAGATAGGGTATTACTTAAATTAAATGTTAATTTAACTGAAATGGAAAATATTATTAACTTATATGTATTATTAGAAGATTCTAAACAAAGATTAGTAGGTGAAATAGAAGATATTAAAGATAATATTGCTTATGTAAAATTGTTGGGAACTTTTAATAATGATGTTTTTATGTTTGGTATAAGTAAAAAGCCTAGTTTTTCAGCAACTACTAAGCTTATTAGTAAAGAAAAAGTAAAAAATATTATTGGGATGGGTGATGATTCTTCTAAAAAGTATTTATATATAGGTAAAAGTCCTATTTATGATGGTATAGAAATAGGAGCGGGAATAAATGATTTTTTTAGTAATCATTTTGCTGTATTTGGATCAACTGGAAGTGGTAAAAGTTGTAGTGTAGCTCGTATTTTTCAAAACTTGTTTGAAAGTAGAGAAAGTATTCCTTATAAGGCTACTATACTTTTATTTGATGCGTATGGTGAGTATCATAGTGCGTTTAAAGATATAAGTGCCGTATCACCTGAAATATCATTTAAAAATTACACTACTAATGTTAATAATGATGAAGAAAAAATAAAGATACCATTATGGTTATTAACTGTAGACGACATAGCACTTTTGTTAGGAGCAGAATCTGCTAATGATCTTCCAATAATAGAAAAAGCATTAAAACTTGTAAATGTATTTGCACGTGATGAGGCAGATGTAATTAAAAGTAAAAATGATATAGTAGCGCGTGCTATTTTAGATATATTAGTAAGTGGTAATTCTCCTGCTCAAATAAGAGATCAAATATTTTCTGTGTTGAGTCATTATAATACTCGTGATTTAAATTTAGAAACACCTATTTATCAACCTGGATACACTAGACCTTTAAAGCAGTGTTTGCTTATAGATGCGACAGGAAAGATAAGAGAAATGGAATTATTAACTAATTTTATAAGTAAATTTGTTAAAGATGATATTGAATTATCACTTCCTGATGGTAGTTTTAAATATACATTAAAGGATTTATATGAGGCCTTTGAATTTGCTTTAATAAGTGAAGGTGTATTAAATAGCGATAAGGTATTTGATGATTATAATATTCTCAAAGTAAGACTTATGAGTTTGCTTAATGGTGATTATTCTAAATACTTTGATTGTGATTATATGACTAAAGAACAATTTATTAAAGAAATTATTAGTGCTTCTAACGGCAGAAAAGCACAAATTATTAATTTTAATATTAATTATGTAGATGACAGATTTGCTAAAAATATTGTTAAGGTATATTCTAGGATATTTTTTGATTTTGCTAAAAATTTAAAACGTAGAGCTAGTTTTCCAGTTCATTTAGTACTGGAAGAAGCTCATAGGTATGTTCAAAATGATAATGATATAAATGTTATAGGATACAATATTTTTGATAGAATTACAAAAGAAGGTAGAAAGTATGGAGTTATGTTAGGGCTTATTTCTCAAAGACCGTCTGAGTTATCTACAACTGCTATTAGCCAATGTAGTAATTTTCTTATATTTAAAATGCTTCATCCTACTGATGTTGCATATATTGAACAAATGGTACCTAATATAACTACTGAGATAATAAATAAAATAAAATTATTATCACCTGGAACTTGTATAGCTTTTGGATCTGCTTTTAAACTTCCATCATTAGTAAAATTAGATATGCCTAATCCATCACCAAATAGTAATAGTTGTGATGTAAGTTCTATTTGGTTTATTAATTAGTATCTAAGAACTGTTATTTATTTTAAATAATAGTTTTTTTTATATATTTATGTTATAATTAAATAGGTGAGCATATGAAAAAACAAAAGTTATCTATACTGTTTTTAATTATTTCTCTTGTACTGTTAGATCAATTAATAAAATTTATTTTATTTGATTCTTTTGCTTTATATCAAAGTATGCCTATAATAAAAAATTTCTTTTATTTAACACTCACTTATAATATAGGTGCGGCATTTAGTATATTGAGTGGTAATAGATTACTTTTAATTATTATATCTATATTGGTTTTACTATTGATATATAGATATATTAATTCAATTAAGTGTATAGATCATCCAATACTTTATTCTTTTTTAACAGCCGGTATTATAGGAAATTTATTGGATAGATTGTTCAGGGGATATGTAATAGATTATTTTCACTTTATAATATTTGGTAAGAATATGCCTATATTTAATTTAGCTGATGTTTTTATAACACTATCAATATTAATTTTGATAATGTTTGAGTTTAAGGGGGAATTATGCAAGAAATAGTTTTTTATGATGATGCACCAATAAGAGTCGATGCATATGTAAGTAAGACTTTAGATTTTAGTAGAAGTAAAGTATCAAAAATGATTAAGGGAAAATATATTTTTGTAAATAAAAAGGAAACAAAGCCTAGCTATTTACTTCAGTATGGTGATGTAATAGATGTTAAAGAGTGGAAAGAGGATATTACTGATGTAATACCTCAAGATATTAGTCTTGATATTGTTTATGAAGATGACGATGTTATGGTTATAAATAAACCTAATGGAATGGTTGTCCATCCAGCACCTGGAAATATGACTAATACGCTTGTAAATGCACTTTTGTTTTATTCTAAAAATTTAAGCTCAATTAATGGTGAGTTTAGGCCAGGTATTGTGCATAGAATAGATGCTTATACTACGGGATTATTAATGATTGCTAAAAACGATAAAGCTCATATTTCTTTAGCGCATCAATTAGAAGAAAAAACTATAACGAGAAGATATATTGCTCTTGTGTGGGGAGTTATAAATGAAGATACAGCAACTATAGATGCACCTATAGGTAGGTCTGTTAATGATAGGAAAAAGCAAGCTGTTGTAAGTGTCAACAGTAAAGAAGCAATTACACATTTTAGGGTTTTAGAAAGATACAAAGAAGCAACACTAATAGAATTGAAACTTGAAACAGGAAGAACACATCAGATAAGGGTACATATGGACTATATTGGTCATCCAGTTGTAAATGATCCTGTGTATGGAAAACGTAAATTAATAGATGATACAGGGCAATGTTTACATGCAAAAACAATAGGGTTTATACATCCTACAACCGGTAAGTATATGGAGTTTACATCTGAACTTCCAGAGTGTTTTACAAATATATTAAACAAATTTAAAGGAGAGTAGTATGTTGGAAGTAGAAAATAAAGTGTTATTAGAATCTCAGTTAAGGGACTATGGTATTGAAAATATTAATAAAATAGATACAGATAATCTATATAAATATTTTTTAATGAATGGTTATAACTCTTTAGAAGCAAAGTATTTACTTAATGCATGTTGTATGCCGTATGATGAAATACTTAATGATATTTCAAGTATTGATACTGATTCAATTAATTTTATTTATAATATGATTAATAAATATGGTTGTAAGGAAAAAACTATTTTAATACGTATAAGTGATGTACTTATGATAAGTGAATATAATAAACAAATAAAAAGACAGTTTTAACTGTCTTTTATCTATAATATGTATTAGGATATACTGGATATGGATAGTAATAATTATTATAATAATAAGGTCTGTTGTTATATCCACCATAGAAGAAAGGTGATACTAGTCCACCTGTAATACCTCCTAGTATAAAAGGACCCAGAAATCCTCCTGCAAGTCTATTATTTCTATTATAATAAGGATAATTATACATAAAAAACTCCTTTCATGATATAATATGTAAGAGAGGAAATAAGGTGATAATATGGATGAGAGAATAAAGACTCTTAGTAGAACAATAGTTGATTATTCGGTAAATATAAAAGAACATGATAGGGTATTGATACAATATGAGAGTAGTATGTGTAATCCATTGGTTAAATGTTTGATTAAAGATATAGTAAAAAAGAATGCAGTATGTACTGTTAAACTTATTGACAATGAATTAACTAATTTAATAAATGAAAATTTAACTAGTGAAGCAATAGATTTTAAGGTAAAAGAAAAAGAGTTTGAAGTGGAAAATTTTGATGTGTTTATAAGAATTTGTTATACGGAAAATGAGTATGAAAGTAAAAATATTCCCGCTGGAATAAGAAAGGAAATGGGAATTAAATCTCAAGATATAGATGATGTAAGAATAAATAAAAGAAGATGGACATTACTTAATTATCCTTCAATAATAGATGCTTATAAAGCACATATGACTTATGATGAGTTTTATAACTATTCTATGGATGTTATGACTGTTGATTATAAAGAATTAAGTGAAAAAATCAAACCATTAAAAGAATTAATGGAAAAGACTGATAAAGTAAGGATAGTTTCTCCTGGAACGGATATTACATTTAGTATAAAGGGTATGCCTGCAATACCTTGCTGTGGAACAGCAAATATACCGGATGGTGAACTTTATACCGCACCTATAAAAAATAGTGTTAACGGATATATAACTTACAATACACCATCTCCATATCAAGGGAATATTTATCATAATATAAGATTAGAATTTGAGAATGGTAAAATAGTTAATTGTTCTTCAAATGATAATATAGATGATTTAGTTGCAATTTTCAACACTGATGATGGAGCTAGATATGTTGGAGAGTTTTCTTTAGGTTTTAATCCTTTAATTACTAAACCTATGGGTGATATATTGTTTGATGAAAAAATAATGGGTAGTATACATTTTACTCCAGGGAGATGTTATGAGGATTGTAATAACGGTAATATTTCTAGTATACATTGGGATTTAGTTTTAATACAAACAAAAGAATATGGAGGGGGAGAAATCTATTTTGATGATGTATTAATAAGAAAAGATGGATTATTTGTGTTAGATTCTTTAAAACTATTAAATAAGTAAAAACTAAAGCATATACTAAATTAGGTGATTATTTTGAAAAAGACATTTCAAATAATAGGGCTTATTGGTATAGTGTGCTTTAGTTTTTTTATTACAGAAAAGACTACTAATGTTGTAAAAAATGTAGATGATATAATGATAAGTATAAAAGAAAATATGTCTGAATATGAAAGAAAAAGTAAAGATGCAGAAATTATAGATGATAGTATTATACCTGGTATAAGTGGTAGAGAGGTAAATGTTGAAAAAAGTTATAAAAATATGCGTAAGAATGGATATTATAGTGATAAATTATTTATTTATAATTATATAAAGCCAAATATAAGTTTGAATGATAATAAAGATAAATATATTATAAAGGGTCCAGCTGACAAAAGAATGGTAAGTCTTTTATTTATAGTAGATGATGAAAATATAGATAGTATTATAAGTATTTTAGATAACTATAAAATAAGCGCTAATTTTTTTATTAGTAATACGACTTCATTAGATGATTTGATAAATAAAAATCATATAATAGGATTAAATGTAATAGATAGTAATTCTATATCATATATTGATAATGCTGTAAAGAGTTTAAATAAACAGAGTAACGGTTTTTGTATAGCAAGTAATGATTATAAACAGTTATGTTTAGATTTAGATAATTATTTAATAAAGCCTACATATATAAATGATAATATATTAGAAAATGTAAAAAAAGAAGTAGAGAGTGGTAGTATATTAGCGTTTAGGATAAATAGGGAATTAAAAAAGGACTTGTCTAATATAATAATATATTTAAAAAATAAGGGATATAATATAGATAATTTAAATAATCATGTTTTGGAAATTTGACAAATATAAATATTGTGATATACTTAATAGGCACTAAAAAAAGGAGGTGAATTTATGAAGATTAATGGATATGGTTCTTTGGCAGGCTTGGACATAAAGTATGTAGAGGAAATGATGAGAAGAGAACAGAGAAGAAGAGAGCTAGAAAACTTAAGGAAAGAAAAAGAATTATTAACCGGTACTGAAGAGTCAAAAGATATGCAAAAACATATGTAATTGATTTGAAGTACTGTTTTTTTATTATATATGCTATAATTGATGAGGTGATTTTATGTGTGAATTGTTATCTCCTGTTGGAAACATGGACGTTCTTATGTCAAGTATTAATGCAGGGTGTGATGCCGTTTACCTTTCGGGCATTAATTTTTCTGCTAGATCTTTTGCAGGAAATTTTAATAATGAAGAAATGATAGAAGCAATTAAAATATGTCATTTATATGGGGTTAAAGTATATGCTGCTGTAAACACAATCATATACGAAACTGAAGTAGATAGATTTATAAAGTATATTGAGTTTTTATATAGAAATAATATAGATGCAGTTATTATGCAAGATATTGGTATGATAGATTTAGTAAGAAAAGTATTTCCACTTTTAGATATACATGCTTCAACGCAAAGCAATATAACAAATGTAGATACAGTTAAGTTTTTTGAAAGCATAGGTGTAAAAAAAGTTGTTTTAGCGCGTGAAACTCCAATTGATCTTATTAAGCAGATTAAAGCTGAAACAAATATAGAGGTAGAAGTGTTTATTCACGGAGCTCTTTGTATGAGTTATTCTGGTGTATGTTTAATGAGTTCTTTAATAGGCGGAAGGAGTGCCAATAGAGGTACTTGTGCACAGTGTTGTAGACAAAAGTATTCGTTAGAAGTAAATAATAAACTAGTAGAACAAGATAAATATTTATTATCTTGTAGGGATTTAAATACGCTTTCTTATATTCATGAACTTATTGATATTAATGTAGATAGTTTAAAAATAGAAGGTAGAATGAAGAGTCGTGAATATGTGTATTTAGCAACGTCTATTTATAGGAAAACTATTAATAATTATTTAAATAATAGCAAAACTAATATAGATAGTAATGATATTATTAATTTAAAAAAAGTTTTTAATAGAGAGTTTACTAATGGATTTATGTTTTCTGATTTAAATAGTTTGTATGTGAATAAAAATAGACCTAATCATGTAGGTATACCAATAGGTAGTGTTATAGACTATAAAAATGGAGTTGCTACTATAAAATTAACGGATAATTTAAACATAAATGATGGTATTAGAATATTAAGTGATATTGATACAGGTTGTATAGTTTCAAAGATGATTTGTAATAATAAATTGGTTTATGAAGCATTTAATAACGATGTAATAAAAATAAATATAAAAGATAAAGTTAATATTAATGATAAGGTAGTAAAAACTACTGATTATAGATTAATTAAAGAATTAGATAAAAAGATATGTATTAATAAAAAAATAAAGATAGATATAAAATGTATTTTAAGAAAAAATGAACCTGTAAAACTTACTGTAAGTGATAATAACAATATAATAGATATAAAAAGTGATGAAATAGTAGAAAGTTCTATTAATAGGCCGCTTTTACTTAATGAAGTTAAGGAAAAATTAAATAAATTAGGAAATACAATATATGAAGCTAATTGTATAGATATTATTATGGATAATAATATATTTATACAATTAAGTGTATTAAACAATTTGAAAAGAAAAGCAATAGATTTATTAAATAAGAAGCGTATTTATAATAATAAAATACTAATAAATAAATATAGTATTGACTTACCTGATTTTAAGAATAATAAAATTAAAAGTGTATTAATAAGTGATTATAATGATTATAAAAAGGTTAAAGATAAATATGATATTATATATGTTGATAGTATAGAATTAAATACAAAAATAAAAAATAGTATATTGCGCTTACCTAGAGTTTGTGAACAATTACCTGATATAAATGATAGATTATTAGTAAATGATCTTGGTAGTGTCTATAAGTATAAGGATATTGACACTGATGCACTAAATGTAGTTAATTCATATTCGGTAGCTTTTTTACACAGTTTGGGTGTAAAAAAGATTACTCTTTCATATGAACTTAATACTAAGCAAATAAAATGTATAGTAGATAATTATATTAAAAGATATAATAAAAGACCTAATTTAGAAGTAATAGTATCATCATATCCTGAGGTAATGGTAACTAAGTATAATATATTAGAGAATTATAAGTCTAATACTGGTTATTTAGTTGATAGATTAAAAAACAAGTATAAAGTTAAATACAAGGATAATTTAACATATATTTATAATTATAAAAGGATTGTTAATACTGATGATTTATATAGTATTGGCATAAATAGTTTAAGAGTTAATCTAGATGATTAACTCTTTTAGTTATGCACACAGTATTACTTTATGAAGTTAGTTTTTAATTAAATGTATATTATTATTTTTAATAATTATAAAAAACTGTTAAATTTTATTTTTTTTATAAAAATAAAAGGATTTTAAACACTTTTCAATAATAATACTAGTAGGAGGTGAAAAGTTGAGAAAGTATCCATTTGTTAAGCAGAAGGATTATAAGGATTGCGCTGTTGCATCTATATCTATGATACTTAAGTATTATGGCGGATATGTTCAAACGGAAACATTAAGGGATATGACTAAAACTACAAAAAAAGGAACTACCGCTTATCATATAAAAGAAGCTTTTATTAATATGGGATTTGAGTCATATGGAATTAGATGCAAGTTAAATAGTATTAATACTGATATAGTACTACCGTGTATTGCTAATGTTATAATTGATAATTCATATAAACATTTTGTAGTAATATATGAGATTAATAAGAATAAAGAATATTTATTAATTGCAGATCCACAAGATAAGATAAAAAAAATATCATATTTAGAATTTAGTAAAATATTTAATAACGTTTTAATTATTATGTATCCAATTAGAAATGTTCCCAATGAGGATAGACTTTCATATACCGATTTTATCAATAAAACTATCTTCAAAAACAAAAAGATGTTAATTAAAATATTTATATTATCCTTATTTATTACTATTTTTTCTGTTGCTATGTCTTTTTATATGCAGGTTATGATAAATTCAATTGCATATAAAGATAAGTTTTTATTAATTATATTTATAGTTTTCCTTTTATTGCAAATATTTAAGATAGTATTGGAATATATTAGAAATAATGTTTTGATACATTTAACAGAGAAGATAGATTTGTGCTTAACACTTGATACTTTTAACTCTATATTATCACTTCCTTATCGCTACTTTAGATCAAGAACCACAGGTGAAGTATTATCTAGGATAAATGATCTTGATGTTATCAGAGACACTATTAGTAAAGTGGCCTTATCACTTTTTATGGATTTACCTCTTACTTTAATTTCTTTTATATTTTTATATATTATAAATAATACTTTGTTTTTAATTGGACTTATTATTTTACTTTTTTATAGTATTGTAATCGTAATATTTAATAAATATTTTGATTATACTATCAAAGATATTCAACATACAAAATCATTAACAACATCTTATATGGTAGAATCAATAAGTGGTATTGAAACAGTTAAGGGACTTCATATAGAAGAGTTTATAAAAAGTAATTTTAGGAATAAATATGTTAATTTACTTAATAAGATTTTTAAATATCAAAATGTATATTTTATTCAAAATACTATTAAGGAACTTATAGATAAAATAGGGTTTATGATAATTATACTAATAGGCTGTATTTATGTTGCTTATAATAAAATACAATTAGCTTCATTAATAACTTTTTCTTTTCTTTTGTCTTATTTTTTAGAGCCTATAAAAAGTATATTAGAGTTAACTAATGATATAAAAGAATCTAAAAGTGCATTGGATAGAGTTTTAGAATTAAATATGAATAAGAGTGATAATAAATTGTTTAATTTACCTTACAGAGGAAATATATTAATAAATAATTTATCTTATACATTTGATGATAAGAAGTATGTTCTTAAAAATGTAAATTTAGATATAAAAGAATCTGAAAATGTTGTACTTTTAGGTGAATCTGGAAGTGGTAAAAGTACTTTACTTAAAATACTAATGAAGTATTATAAGATAGATAATAATAGAGTATTTATAAATAGTGTAGATTTAAATAATTATAGTGAAAATGATAAGGTAATATATATATCACAACAAGAAATTTTATTTAATGATACTATATATAATAATTTAATGATTGATAGTAGTGATAATAATCTTTTATTTAAGGTGTCTGATATTTGCTTATTAAAAGATATTTTAGATAAATCTTTAGAATATAATACGTTGATTGAGGAAAATGGATTTAACTTTTCTGGAGGAGAAAGACAAAGATTGATATTAGCACGTGCACTTATAAAAGGCTTTGATGTATTAATAATAGATGAAGGCTTAAGTCAAGTTGATGTTTCTATGGAAAGAAAAATTTTAAAAAATATATTTAATTGTTATCGTGACAAAACTATAATAGTAGCATCCCATAGAGTAGATAATTGTGATTTGTTTGATAGAATAATACAACTTGATAATGGAAAAGTAAAAGTAAATGAAATAAGGAATAAAGAAGTTAATTCTATGATTTGACACAATAATGGTATTTTCTAAAAGACTTAGTTAATAATCAAAGTTAATTTGTAAAATCAGTTTGGTCCTCTGTTAAAAAGTGATATAGTCTTTGATTAGTTAAAATGAATGAGTATGTATATTGGCACAATAAAGGATTAAATATAGCTTATACAATAGAAGGAGGAAATATGATTTTTTTCTTTAATATGGTTCAGAAAATAATGAAATATTTATATTTTTTAAAGTAGAAAGGATGATTTAATGGATTTTATAAGTGATGATGAATTAATGTGTATTGACGGTGGTGCAATAAGAGTAGGTTTTTTATTAGGGGCAGCAGCTTTAATATCTTTTTTAACAGGAGTTTTAGATGGCTTTTTTAGGCCTTTAAAATGTCGCTAATATGATGAGTAATGAAGAATTATTAAATATTGAAGGTGGAGCTTTTAGATGGAGTGTATCCTTCTTTACTTGGACTTTAAAAGCTGTTAGTGCATTATCAGATTTAGGAACTAAGGTTGGTAGTGCATGGAGAAGATATGTTTCTCACTCGACTTGTAAAGTTTAAAAATAATAAAATAGCTGTGCTTATTTTTATACTGAGTTTTATATGTATAAATTTTCTTACTTTTAGTTTTGGTAGGATAATAGGAAACTTTTTGACTACTATATTACCGTTTGGTATGTGTGGATAATACAAAAGTATTATCCTTTTTTAATATTTTTAAAGAAAATGTTGAAATATATTGATTTAAGTGTTATAATACATGTAGTTTCGAAAGGAGGGATAGAATGTCAAAGGTAATGGTAAAGAACGGGAATGTAGATGGTGCACTTCGTACTATGAAGCAAAAAAATGCGAGAGACGGCCTCCTAAAGAAAGTACGCGAAAGACAAGAAGGATATAAAAAACCTGGAGTTAAGCGTAGAGAAAGAAAAGAAGAAGGTATTAAAAATACTAGAAGAAGAGAAAGAAATAATTACTAAGAGCTTTTACAGCTCTTTAATTTTAAGGAGAAAAATATGAGAGATAGAATTTTAAATGATTTAGTATCTGCTATGAAGAATCAACAAAAAGAGGTGCTTGCTGTATTAAGAATGGTAAAAGCAGCTATTCAATTAGAGGAGATTAATGTTAAACATGAACTTAGTGATGATGAAGTAATATCTGTATTATCGCATCAAATTAAGACAAGAAAAGAATCAATTTCTGAGTTTTTAAAAGCAAGTAGACAAGATTTAGTGGATCAAACTCAAAAAGAGATAGATATTTTAAATAAATATATGCCTGAACCATTAAGTAAGGAAGAACTTATTAAAATAATAGATGAAGTATTTGATAAAGTTAAACCATCTTCAATTAAGGAAATGGGTAAAGTTATGGGTAGTGTTACTCCACTGGTAAAGGGAAAAGCTGATATGAGTGAAGTTTCACGAATAATCAAAGAAAGATTGAATAAATAGTATTGTATAATACTATTTTTTGTGCTATAATTTATCTATAGAATAGGAGGAGATTTTTATGCCAACATGGTTAATCATTTTACTTGTTGTGGTTGTTTTACTAATAGTATGGTTAATATCTGTTTATAATGGATTAGTAGTACTTAGAAATAAAGTAAGAGACCAATTTAGTCAAATTGATATTCAATTAAAAAGAAGATTTGATTTGATTCCAAACTTAGTTGAGACAGTTAAAGGATATGCTAAACATGAGGAGGGTACTTTAGAGGCAGTAGTTAAGGCTAGAAATACTTATTTATCTGCAGGAACTCCTGAGGATAAATTAGCAGCTTCTGGAGAATTAACAGGTGCTTTAAATAAGTTATTTGCTTTAAGTGAAAGTTATCCTGATTTAAAAGCAAATACAAACTTTACTGATTTACAACAACAATTAAAGGATACAGAAGATAAAATTTCTTATTCAAGACAATTTTATAATGATGCAGTATTAACTTATAATAATGCTGTTGAAGTATTTCCAAAAAATTTAATTGCTAATATGTTTGGATTTAAAAAGGAAACATTCTTCCAAGCAGCAGAAGAAGAAAGAAAAAACGTAGAAGTAAAATTTTAAGGATTATTTATAATCCTTATTTTATTAAGGAGGTTTTATGAAAAAAATATTATTAGTGCTCGTTTCATTTATATCTTCTATAACTTTAGTACATGCTAGTAGTGTTAATAGTGTAAATATGGATGTTTATGTTGATAATTATGGTGATGCTACTATTACTGAGACATGGGATGCAAATCCTACAGAAGGGACTGAATTATATCATCCATATTTTAATATAGGTAATTCATCTATACAATTATTAAGCGCTAGTATGGATAATACTGAATACACTATTGATAGTTATTGGGATGTAAATAAATCATTGAGTGATAAAAGTAAAAAAGCAGGAATATATACTACAGGAAACGAAGTGGATATTTGTTTAGGTATAACAAGTTATGGACATCATACATATAAGTTTATTTATAAAATAACGAATTTTATACTTAAAACATCAGATGCTGATATAGCTTATTGGACATTATTTCCATATGATTTTAAGCCATCTCCTGCTCAGGTATATATAAAAGTACATAGTGATTTTGAATATGAAGATTCACTTGATGTATGGGGATATGGAAATTATGGTGGAACTGCTTATGTATATGATGGATATATTGAAATGCAGTCGCCTGAATCAGGATTTGATTCTAGTCAATATATGACAATATTAATCAAATATCCAAAGGATACTTTTGAAACTGATAATGTATCGGATAAAGATTTTAATTATTATTATGATATGGCAGAGGATGGAACGACACATTATAGTGAAAAGAAACAATCAATGTTTAGTAAAATATTAAATTTTTTAGTATCTTTATTTTGGATAGGATTTGTAATAGCTATTATTAAAATTATATTAAAAGCATCCAAAGGTAATTATGATTTTGGTGAAACAGGAAACAAGGTTAGAAAGGATGTACCTAATTTTAGGGATATACCATGTAATAAGGATATTTTTAGGGCTTATTTTGTTTCAAGCAAATATAATTTAAATAAGGCAAAAGAAGACTTTTTAGGTGCTATTTTATTAAAATGGTTAAGAAATGGTAATGTTACTATTGAAAAAGTTACAAAGAATGGTTTATTTAAAGATAAAACAGAAGATAATATAGTGTTTGTTAAAAAGCCAGAAAACATTATGAATTCAGAGTCTAATATTTATGATTGGATGTTAGAGGCTAGTAAGGATGGCAAGTTAGAATCTAAAGAGTTTGAGAAATGGTGTAAGAATCATTATGAAAAAATACTAAAATGGTTTGATGAAGTATTGGATGAAGAAAGAGATTTATTGATTCAAGAAGGTAAAATACAAAAGCAAGAAAAGGGTAAAGTATTTAAGAGTAATATATATGTTGTAGATCCTTCTATGATGATAGAAGCGGAGCAAATGGCTGGTTTAAAGAAATTCTTAAAAGAATTTAGCCGTATACAAACTCGTGAACCTATAGAAGTACAGTTATGGGATGAATATTTGATGTATGCTCAAATTTTTGGAATTGCAAAAGAAGTAGCAAATCAATTTAAGAATTTGTATCCAGAAATAGGTGAGTATATGGAAAATACAGGATATAATTTTGATAATATAGTTTTCTTATCAAATATATCAACTAGTGGTATTCATTCAGCTTCAGTAGCGCGTTCAAGAGCTCAATCATATTCATCTGGTGGTGGTGGATTCTCATCAGGTGGCGGAGGAGGAGGTTCCTTCGGTGGTGGAGGCGGCGGAGGCGGCTTCCGATAAAATAATTTAAAGTTTAGATTTCTAAACTTTTTTCTTTATTTATATTGCTTTTTATGATAAAATAATTACGTTGAGGTGAAAATATGAGAGAATTAACAGATCAAGAAAAAGTTAGGAGAACTAAGTTAGAAGAAATTAGTAAAATAACTAATCCTTATCCAGAACATTTTGAGAATACGCATACAATTAAGGAAGCTAGAGAACTAGAGGATGGAACACAAGATGTAAGCATAGCAGGAAGAATTGTTTTTATGAGAAAAATGGGAAGATTAAGTTTTTTACGTTTGAGAAATATAGAAGCAGATATACAAGTTCAACTTAAAGCTGATACTATTAAAGAAGAGGACTATGATTTCTTTAAAAAGTTAGTAGATGTAGGAGATTTTATTGGTACAACTGGTGAAATTATAACTACTCAAACTGGTGAAAAAACTTTGTTGGCTCATTCCCTTACTTTTTTAGGTAAAGCGCTTCGCCCATTACCAGAAAAGTTTCATGGTTTAAGCGATACTGAACTTAAGTATCGTCAAAGATATGCTGACTTAATTTCTAATGAAGAATCAAGAAAAGTATTTTTAGGTAGAAGTAAATTATATGCTTTTTTACACAGATACTTAGGAGAAAATGGATTTTATGAAGTTGAAACACCTATAATGCAAAATGCAGTATCAGGTGCTGCAGCTCGTCCATTTTATACACATCATAATGCATTAGATGTTGATTTTAATTTAAGAATAGCTCCTGAGATTTATTTAAAGGAATGTATAGTCGGTGGATTTGATAGAGTTTATGAGCTTGCTAAATGCTTTAGAAATGAAGGAATGGATACACAGCATTTGCAAGAATTCACACAAGTTGAGTGGTATGTTGCATACTGGAGATATGAAGATAATATAAAGTTCTTTACTAATTTTATTAAATCATTATTAATGGAATTAGTTGGTACACAGACTATTGAATATCAAGGTCATACAATAGATTTTTCTAAAGACAGTTGGACTAGAATTGATTATTGTGAGGAGTTAAAACGTGTTTTGGGCTTTAATGCTTTAGAAATAGAAGAACCGGATGAGTTAAAGAAAAAAATAGTAGAAACAAATTTATTTACTTATAATGACTTAGAAGAATATAAATCATTAAGTCAAATTATTGATTTTGTTTATAAAAAGACTATAAGAGAAAAAATTGTACAACCAACTATTATTTATAATTATCCAGCAGTTTTAAAACCACTTGCTAGACGTAATGATGAAGATAAATTAAGAGTAGATGTTTTCCAAATTGTTGTATGTGGTACTGAATTATGTAATGCATATTCAGAACTTGTAAATCCTATTGAGCAAAGGGAAGCATTCTTGGATCAATTAAAAGCTAAAGACCAAGGTGATGATGAAACTATGGATTTAGATGAGGATTATTTACAATCTATGGAACAAGGTATGCCACCAATTTCTGGTTTAGGCTTTGGAATAGATAGATTACTTATGTTGATTTATAATCAGCCATCTATTAGAGATGTAGTTTTATTTCCAATGATGAAAGAAAAAAATTAATGAATTTGTATGTAGTAAGACACGGAAAGACTATTTGGAACATAGAAAATCGTGTACAAGGAATATCTGATATACCTTTAACTGATGAAGGTATTAAAGAGGCAGAACAATTACAGAAACTTGTTGAGAGTTTAAATATCGATGTTGTTATTTCATCACCTTTAAAACGCGCTGTAGATACGGCTAAGATTATAGTTAATTCTAAGTTGCCTATAAATACTGATGATAGAATTAAAGAAAGATCCTGGGGTATGAATGAGGGAGCTAAAATTGATGAAGTAGATAGTATTGATTGTTGGGATGTTATATTAAATACAAAAGTTCAAAATATTGAGTCAATACAAGATTTTATGTATAGAGTGTCTGACTTTATAGAAGATATTAAAGTACGTTATAAAGATAAAAATGTTCTTGTTGTTACTCATAGTGCGGTTTGTAGAGTGATACATTATTTATTGGGTCGTATTCCTGAAGATGGAGATTTATCTAAAATAGATATACCTAATTTAAGGATAATTGAATATAAAGTATAGAAGGAGAATTTATGAAAATATTGTGTGTTAATGCAGGTAGTTCATCATTAAAATTTCAATTATATGAAATGCCTGAAGAAAAAGTTTTAATTAGTGGATATATAGAAAAGATTGGGCAAAAAGATTGCTTTTGGACTGTAAAGGTTAATGGTGAAAAAATAAAATCTGAAAAATATTTAAAAAATCATACAGAAGCAGTTCAGGTTTTAATAGACGAATTATTGAAAAATAAAGTGGTAGAATCATTAGATGAAATAAAAGGTGTAGGACATAGAGTTTTACACGGTGGAGAGAAGTATAGTGATTCTGTAGTGATAACTGATGAAGTTATAAAAGATATAGAGAGTTTAACTAAGTTAGGGCCTTTACATCATCCAGGAAATTTAGCTGGAATACGTGCGATGAAAGCTGCTTTACCTGATGTAATGAATGTTGCTGTTTTTGATACAGCTTTTCATCAAACTATGCCAGACTATAATTATATTTATCCAGTTCCATATGAATGGTATACTAAATATGGTGTAAGAAAATATGGATTTCATGGTACAAGTCATAAATATAT
>CAKOXU010000019.1 GCA_934130235.1 uncultured Bacilli bacterium | reverse complement strand
CTTATTTAAATATTTAAATACTTCTTTGTAATTGGATACAGGTATAAATTTAATTTTATCTTTAATTTCATCTGGAATAGTATCTAACTCATTTTTATTTAAATACGGTATAAAAACTATTTTTATTCCATTTAAGTAAGCACCTATTACTTTTTCTTTTATACCTCCTACAGGTAATATGCTACCTCTAAGAGTTATTTCACCAGTAAAAGCAATATCAGACTCAATCCCCATATTAGATAAAGCACTTATAATAGAGGAAGTTATTGATACACCAGCAGAAGGGCCATCCTTTTTAGTAGCTATATCTGGTATATTTATATGTATTGTGTTATTTAATACTTTTTTGTCTATATTAAATAATTTATAATTTGCCTTTATATAGCTAAGTGCTATCTGAGCAGACTCTTTTATCGTATTAGACGCATTACCTGTTATGATGAGTTTATTTCCCTCATAATAGGTAGTTTCAATTTGTTGTACATCACCACCATAATTTGTACAAGCTAAAGCATTTGATACACCAATTTCATACACAATACTTTTATCTGTATATACTCTATTACCTAAATAATATTTAATACTCTTAACTTTATTATTATTCTTATTATTTAAACTATTATCTAATACAATTTTTCTAACTATTTTAGATAACATTCTTTCAAGTTCACGTAATCCAGACTCCTTAGTATAATATTTAATTATCTCAAGTATTTCATCATCACTTATATCTAGACTTAATAAACCATGTCTTTTAAGTATTGTTGGAAGCAAATATTTACGAGTTATACTTAACTTTTCAAGTTCAGTATAACCTGATATATTTATAACCTCTAACCTATCTTTAAGTGCAGAAGATAAGTTTGATATATCATTAGCCGTTGTGATAAATAGCACATTAGATAAATCTATTTCCTCATCTATATAATTATCTTTAAAATACTTATTTTGAGTAGGATCTAATACTTCAAGTAAACTAGATTCAGGATCACCCTTAATACTAGACGTCATTTTATCTATTTCATCTATTAAAAATACAGGATTAGATGTTTTTACACGCTTTAATCCATCAACTATTCCACCTGGCATAGATGCCATATAAGTTCTTGTATGACCTTTAATTATAGCCTCATCATTTACCCCTCCTACACTAAGTTTAACAAATTTTTTATTAATACTCTTTGCTATACTATAAGCAAGTGTAGTTTTACCTGTACCTGGAGGACCAACTAAACATATAATAGGGCTATTTAAATTCTTTGAACTCTTTTTTACAGCTAAATACTCAATAATTCTCTGCTTAACTTCTTCTAAACCATAATGAGATTTATCTAATCTCTTTTTTATAACAGATATATTGTTATAATCTTTAGTCTTTTTATTCCATGGAAGACTAAGCATCCAATCAATATATGTTCTTATACTCATAACTTCTAAAGAGGTATCAGAAGAATTCTCATATCTACTGATTTCTGCTAATATTCTATTCTTAATATTACTACTAGCATCTAGCTTATTAACTTTTTCCCTTAATAATTGAATTTCATCTTCTTTTTTATGTATTTCACCTAGTTCCTGTCTTATCAATTTAACTTTTTCTCTTAATACATATTTTTTTTCTTGTTCATTTAAATTTTTTTGAACCTTATTATTAAGTACATTATCTATATTAAACATTTTCTTTTCTTTATATATATAATTTAATATAAGTTCTAATCTTTTTATAGGATTTACCTCTATCAAATAAGGATATAAACTTTCCTTTTCACTTATTATATTATTACATACTATATCAGTCATCAAAGAAAGTGATTTAATATTTTCTATCTCATTTATTAAACTATTACTTACACTAGGAATTAATTTAACAAAACTATCTACTTCATTATATAATTTTTTTACCAAATTTTCTTCTACTTCACTAGATATTTTATTTTCTTCTAATATAGATACAATTGACTCCAAATTATCCTTATTTGGATTTAAATATTTTAAAATTTTTACTCTTTTTTTACCTTTTATTATAACTCTTATTCTTCCATCAGGTAGTACATATTTTTTTTCTATTGTAGAAAAAACACCTATATTTGGAAGATTTTCTACTTCATAATTATCAAAATCATCTGTACGACTTACAATAAGTAAATTGTTAGAATGAAATATTTCAGCTTCATCTATGATAGATTTACTAAGCTCATCACTTATTTCTAGGCGAAGTTCCTTATTAGGTAAAAGAAAGGTGCCCTTAAGTAATATAACTGGTAAATTAAACATCATGATAGCACCTCCCAAATTGATTTTTATTATATACCAAAAAAGTATAAAAGTCCATTAAAATTTGATAATTTTAAAAATAAAAAAATAAGCAAGCTTAAGCTTGCTTAATTCATCATATCATCTAGTTTTTTATTAGCCTTTTTTAAAGCTTCATCAGCAATCTGATTTACTTTCTTACCAATAGGTTTTTTGTATTTTTCATAAGCCATATATGCACCTGCACCCATAGCCATTAAAGCTGCTGATTTCATTATATTCATTCTATCACCTCACTAGAAATATGACATGTATATATTACTATATACATTTATATTCTTAGTAATTTTTTAGTTTTTATTCAAATATATATTCATTTTTTCAAGCAAAGTCGTTTTCCTACTTCTTTCCTCATTCTTTCTTACACCCTGATAAAAAGCCTGTGCATCACCTATCAATATAAGTTTTCTTTTAGCACGTGTAACACCAGTATACAAAAGTTTTTTATAAAGCATTCTTCTATATGATGTAGAAATCGGCATTATTACAAGTTCAAATTCACTTCCTTGAGATTTATGCACACTTATAATAAATCCGTGTTTAATTTTTTTAAAATCTTTTTGAGTATAAGAAACTATAGTCGAATCATAATCTATTACAATTTCATTTGTACTTTTTTTATGATTTATAGATATAATAACACCTATATCTCCATTATATACATTATTATCTGGATCATTTTCTAATTGGATTACTTTATCGCCTTCCCTATAAACACAATCCAAATATTTTACTTCAGCCTTAGTATAACTTCTCGGATTAAAAACATCTTGCAAAACCTTATTTAAATTATCTATACCATTAACACCTGCATACATGGGTGCCATTAGCTGAACTCTTTTATAATCATAACCTAATTTAATAACCGTTTTAACTATATTCACTAAACTAGGAACAATAGATGAATTACTACAAGTTAAAAATTTATAGTCATCTCTTTCACTTATAAAAGATTCATCTAATGTATCATTTTTTATTTCATTAGCAAGAACCGGAATGTAACTATCTTCACTTTGTCTATACAACAAATTAAGATTTATTGTATCTATTAAATCAGAATCAATAAGATCCTTAAGAATATTTCCATTTCCAACACTTGGAAGTTGGTTGTAATCTCCAACAAGTATTAATTTTATATTATTAGTAAGACCTTTAAGTAAATTAGACATAAGTCTATTATCTATCATAGACACTTCATCAACTATTATTAAATTAGAAAAATCTGGATTGTATTCATTAACATTAAACTCATTACTCTCTTTATTCCATTTTAAAAATCTGTGTATAGTAGTAGCCGGAAGAAGTGTTGACGAACTCATACGCTTACTAGCTCTACCAGTGGGCGCTAAAAGAGCTATATTTGAAATAAAATCTTTATCATTTAATTTATTTACTTTTTTATAAAGTTGAGTAATAGCTTTAATAATTGTTGTTTTTCCAGTTCCTGGTCCACCAGTTATTATAAGTATATTATCCTCAATAGATTTTTTAATAGCTAATCTTTGATCATCATTATATAAAATGTCATTTTCTTGTTCTAACTCGCTAATAATACTATCTATATTATTTACCTTCATTGGTTCTTTATTAATTAAATAATTTATTTTAGAAGCAATATAATCTTCTGCCTCATAATCATCCATTAAATAATATTTATCATCATCTATTTTAACTTTTAAAAAGCCCTCTAATTCATACATAGCCTCATCAAATATATTAGAATCAACACTATCATTTAAATATAAAGATACAGCATTATATATTTCTGAATAAGTAAGATATGTATCTCCAGTTTTAAATGTAAGGTCATTCATTATATGTAATATACATGCCTCTATCCTGTTTATATTATATAAATCAGTATTATTATTTTTATATATTGTATCTATTTTATTAAAAGATATTTCTGGTATATCATCTAATAATTTGTATATATTATTTTCTATGACATTATTAGTATTACTCTTATACGTATTAAATATAAGAAGTGCATCCTTCATAGAAAATCCAAGTTCAGTTAAATTTACAATTATATTATGTGATGATTCATAATTAATTAATGTATTGTAAATTAAGTCAACCTTTTTATCGCTAATTTTTTTTACTTTATATAAATTATTTTTATCCTTAAGTATTAGATTAAGTGCATCTTTTCCTAATGTATCAACTATTTTTTTTGCTAAAGACTCACCTACACCTTTAAATAGATCACTTGATAAAAACTCAATTACACCATCTATATCATCTGGTTTTAATTTTTCTGATTCTAAAACATTAAATTGAAATCCATATTTAGGATGTTCAACTATTTCACCTTTTATAATATAATTATCATTTTCTTCTATAGTGGCAAAATAACCTGTAATTGTTATTGTTTTGTTTATATATGGTTCTATTTCTTTAATATTAGTTTCGCGCACATAAAAAAGTCCTATTACATAGCCTTTATCACTCTTAAAAATACTTCTTTTAAATATACCCTTTATGTATTCATCCATACAACCACCTTAAACATTATATCATAAAATTAAAAAAACTATAATTGTTTATTATAGTCTTTAGCATCCACACTCATTTCTTTTAAAACGTTTCTGTATAATTCCCTTGTTAAACCTTTATTATCTGAAATATTTCCATCAAATTCTAATATTTTAGAATTAAATATTTTACTTACTTGTTGTGGACTGTATTTAATATGATTCAAAAACAAATCCAACACTTCTGTTAAGCATACACCGTCTTTTTCATACAAAACAGCAACATAAAGTGGTAATTTTAAATCTTTAAATTTATACATCTTTCCAATATAGTTTCCAGAATTTAATAACTCATATAAAGATATAAAATCCTTATTTAAATCAAAATAAGTATTATATTCCATAACATCTCTATTTTCTCTTTTTGTTATACTTATAAGTTTAAATTTATCCTCTATACTCAAAGTATAAAACTCTTGCATATAACTCATGTCACTTATTTTATAAAAAGAATTTGGTATACTATTTTTTTTGATTTGATCAGATATTTCTTTAAGACATTTTCTCATATTTATACTCTTTTGAGTTCTATTACCGGTATCAATTATTCTATTTACTTCATCCTCTATTCTACTAACATCATCCTGTGTAAGAAAAAAATAAGGAATCCTTCTTCTTAAGTATATATCACCATTTAAATAACAGCTCATATAACCACCACACCTGTATTATAGCACAAAAAAGATTAGAATAGAAATTCTAATCAACAGCTAAAGAGTCAAAATATCCCTGTATAAATACAACAGGCGTTCCCTTATCACCAGAACCGCTTGTCAAATCACACAAAGAACCTATTAAATCAGTTATACGCCTTGGAGTTGTACCTTGAGTAATCATCTTACCAACAAGATTTACATCCTTTTCTCTAATTTCATGCTTAATAGCATTTTCCAATTCTTCTCCCTTTAAATCAGCATATTTATTATCAGAAACGTATTTAAGCTTTATTTCATTAGGAGTTCCAACAAGACCTTTTGTATATGCAGGTGATACCTGTGGATCAGCAAGTTCCCAAATTTTACCAACAGGATCCTTAAAAGCACCATCACCATACACCATTACCTCAATATTTTTTCCTGTAATATTAAATAATCTCTTTTGAATTTCATTTACTAATTTATCACCTGTGCGTGGAAAAAGCTTTAATCTCTCCTCTGTAGATTTATTTGATCCCAACAATCCATATTTTTCATTATATCCACTATTTTTAACAGGCTTATTCATTATTTCAAACAATCCATACACATTAGCGCCTTTGTCTTCTAATACTCTTTTAGTACGTAATCTTGTATGAATATCGCAAGTCAACACGTTATTTGTATAATCTAATATAGTTATAGGATTATTTGAAAAAACAAAATCAACTTTACAGTTTTCTTTTTCTACTATTTCTTTATAAAAATCAACCATATTTATACCAGTAAATGGATGCTTCCAACTACCAAATGTATCATAGTATTCACCTTCACTAATAATACTTGATAAATTATATTTACTATTATTTAAAATATCTTCATCCAATATTCCATTTCCAACTTCATCAGACGGAAAAGAAAGTAAAATTGTTATATGATTCATTGCACGCGCTACTGCTTTTAATATCATAGAAAATCTATTACGTGATAGTATTGGAAAAACTAAACCTATATCATCATTTTGAAACTTTTCTTTTAAATCCATTACTATATCATCTACAGTAACATAATTTCCTTCACTTATTCCAACTACTGCTTCAGTAATTGCTACAACATCTTTATCCTTAAATTCAAATCCTTCACTTTTCTTAGCCCTCATTAAAGAATCTATTACTATAGTTGCTAAATCATCATTTTCCTTAATTATAGGAGTCCTAATACCTCTAACAACAGTTCCTACACATCTCATAAAATCCTCCTTTATTATTTATTAAAGTATATCATAAAAAAAATAAGTTAATCAATACTTATTTTTTTACTTTCACAAAAGAATTAATTCTCTCATCTATTTGAGACATATTTTTATAATAAGTGTCAGTTAACATATATTTTTCATTTTCTAACAATTTTATATATTTATCTTTATTCTTATCAACATTATCGAGCAATTGATTTATATTTAAACATACAAAAGGCATTAACTTTTCAACAGATTCCCTTATATCAGAATCACTAAACTTATCCCATCTTCTTAAATAATTTAAAAGTAAATTTTTATATAATTCAGAAGAACAATTTTGTCTTTTAATAATTACATCGCCACTTATAGTAGCCATATCTGCCTCCTGTGAAATATAAAAATCTATCATATCATACACATTTCTAGCTGATAAATATATCTCACCTGCAAGCATACCATTATCCATATTAGTATAATCATATATAGTAATATCAACTATATTATTATATTCAAAATATCCGTCATTTTCTCCCTTAATTATAGTATATGATATAGAATTACTTTTTTTAGAAACCTCTATTTTAAAATCTTCACTTATATTTACAATCAACTTATCACTATTTAATATACTATTTTTTGATACACCAGATTCAAAACTATTTAAAATGTTTATAAATAAATCCATATTATCACCAAATCCATTTTATCATAAAAAAAATAAGTAAATCAATACTTATTTATAAAATCCAACACTTCTTTTACTGTATTATCAAAATTATTAAAGTCAACATTAAACCAGTTAATATCCATTTTATTATTAAACCAAGTATATTGCCTTTTAGCATATCTACGACTATTCTGTTTAATTAGTTCTATACATTCATTCAATGACTTTTCCCCTTTAAAATATGGAAATAATTCCTTATATCCTATTGGAGTCATAACAGCTTTACTACGAATACCTGAATCATATATACCTTTAGCTTCATTTAATAGACCTTCCTTAAACATATCATCAACTCTTTTATTTATATTATCATATAATATATTTCTTTGTGTTGTAAGACCAATAAACACTACATCATATAAAAGCTTATCACCGTTATTAAAAGTACTACTATTATTATTTTGTCTATTTAATGCTCTTATAATTCTCTTCCTATTATTAGGATGAATAGAAGTATCAGCATCCATACTAATTAGCATTTTATAAAGATCATCTGTAGATATATTATCAAAAGTATCACTAGTAGTTTCAGTATCAAATCTATAATCATATAAAGCTGCTTTTATATATAATCCCGTACCACCTACTATAATGGGAACTTTATTACTATCCAATATTTTATCAATATACATACGACAATCCCTTTGATAATCATATACAGTATAATCATCATCTAAATCTTTTATATCCATCAAATAATGAGTAATTCCCTCTTTATCTTTAACTTTAGCAGTTGCAATATCCATTCCTTTATAAACTTGCGTTGAATCTGCATTTATAATTTCACCATTTAAAATACTAGCAAGCTTTAAACTAAGTTTTGTCTTTCCAACGCCTGTAGGCCCTGTTATACATATAATCATAACTACTTCCTTTTCTTGTATGATTCATCTATATCATTTATTGATTTAATAGATGAATCTTTATACTTATTCTTTAACAAATTTAAAACACTATATATCATTTCTCCAGATGTTATATGTTTTAATGCCATATACTCTTTTGACCTATCAAGTATACAATCTGAATACTTAAATTTATTTAAATTCTCTGTAAGTAAATTATATAAAACCTCTTTATAATATGTTACATTTTCATATATTAATAAATCCGTATCCTCATCTGATTTTATAAAACTATCCGTGTCTACTACAATAAATTCATTATTATATATAATATTATCACTGTGAAAATCTCTGAACTTTATTCCCTTTTTTGAAACATTTTTTATTTCATTTTCAAATGATATTGTATTTATAGACATTTTATTTAAATCTGATGATTTAAATGTAGACCTAAGTGTTAAACCATTTGCATATCCCATTATATATCCACAAAAATTATTAGTATCATCAAAAACAAATTCAACTGGAAATCTAAATGATTTATTGTGCAAATTTATTAAATGCCTATAATTATCAGCACATGTACCCGGAAGTGGCTTTGCGAACTCTTTAAATACTCTATTATCATCAAGCAAATAACATATAGCTGTACTTCCATAACCACATATACCAGTTTTTACTACTTCACTATATTTCATACTCTTTTACCTATCTTATTATTAAAATCTTCTATACTACTAAACTCCATTTTATATATGTTTTCTAAGTACTCCTTAACACTTAAAATAATTTCATGCGTATTATACTTCATACTTCTGTATTCATTAGCACGTTCTAATACGTAATTTGTATTTCTATTCATTATTATATTATCTGACAAACAAGTTATAAATAATCTATTAAAATAATCCAAATTAGTATCAAGCGA
This sequence comes from uncultured Bacilli bacterium, assembly GCA_934130235.1. Lineage (GTDB taxonomy): Bacteria > Bacillota_I > Bacilli_A > RF39 > UBA660 > UMGS1613. The sequence continues at coordinate 8,056 of CAKOXU010000019.1, read as the reverse complement.
AGATTCATTCATTTTATAGTTATCAGTATCTATACCTATAAATCCATCCTTGTCATTATACATAACATTTTTAGAAGAAAAATCCTGTAATAGTAAATTGCTACTTGATATATCTACTATAGATTCTTCAAATGTTTTTGCGTGAATAATCATATCATTTAAATCTATTTTAGAAAAAATATTAAATAAAGTATCGCCTTTTACATATCCCATTATATATCCATAGAAATTCTTATCATCATATATTAGTTCTGTTGGAAACTTAAAATTTTTATTCTTTATTTTCATAAGTTCACTAAACCTTTCAGTTGCACTTACTCTGAGTGGTATATAAAACTTTTTATATACTCTACCATCATCTAAAAGAAAACATTTTGCTTCCATTCCTCTACCTATTTCTTTTACTATATTTATCATTTTATAAACATTGCATCTCCAAATGAAAAAAATCTATATTTTTTTGAAACTGCCTCTTTATAGGCCTTCATTATATAATCTTTAGTTGCAAAAGCACTAACTAACATAATTAATGTACTTTTAGGTAAATGAAAATTAGTTATTTGTGCATCTACACCTTTAAATTTAAATCCAGGATATATAAATATATCAGTCCATCCACTACACTCTTTAAATTCACCATACAAACTCATAATAGTTTCCAAAGTTCTTGTAGAAGTAGTCCCTACACTAACTATTCTTCTACCTTCAGATTTAGCCTTATTTAATTTATTAGCTACATCTTTACTCATAGTATAAAACTCACTATGCATCTTATGTTTAGTAACATCTTCTACATTTACAGGCCTAAAAGTTCCAAGCCCAACATGAAGTGTTATAAAACATATATCAATTCCTTTTAAACTTATTTTATTTAATAAGTCCTTAGTAAAGTGCAACCCAGCAGTAGGAGCTGCTGCACTACCTATGTTTTTAGCATACACAGTTTGATATCTATCCTTATCAGTTAATTTTTCATGAATATATGGTGGAAGAGGCATACTTCCTAATTCATCTAATATGTTGATAAATATTCCAGAATATTCAAACTTAAAATGTCTTATACCTTCATCACCAACTGATATACAGGTTGCTTTAAGCTTATTTGAAAATGTAATAGTTGTACCTACCTTAACTCGCTTAGCAGGCTTACATAAACACTCCCATACATCATCTTCTATATTTTTTAGCATCAATATTTCTATTACTGCATTTGTATCTATTTTCTCTCCTATAAGTCTAGCAGGAAGTACTTTAGTATCATTAAGAACCAACACATCCCCTGCATTTAAATACTCTACAATATCAGAAAAATGTTTATGTTCTATTTGTCCAGTCTCCTTGTCTAATACCAGCAATCTAGATTCATCTCTATTTTTTAATGGAGTTTGAGCAATTAATTCTTCCGGTAAATAATAATCAAAATCATCTGTTTTCATAGGCCCTCCAATCAGATATATTATATCACTATTGCAAAAAAAAATCAGTATTCTAACTGACTTTTTACATATTCCCTCAACTTATCTTGTATTTCTCTTCTTTTTTGAACATACTCTTCTTTTAGTTTTTCTCTTTCGCTTCTTGTATGCATCATATATTCAGTGTTTAATTCAAATAACCTTTTCTTTGCCTCTTCTATACTCATATTTTGCTTATTCCCCCTTCAATTATTGGATATCTTAAAAATTTCTCTATAACAGAATATATCTCATTCACTCTTTCATTTCTAAATATATCATGAGTAACACCTTCTACTATTACCATTTTTTTCACCTTGGATTTAACCGAATTGTAAACATACTCTGATGATGAAATAGGAACTAAATCATCCTTTGTTCCTTGTAATAATAAAACAGGACATGTAATTTCTTTAGGAGTATCATAATACTTACTTACTAATTTCATAAATTCCCTTGTAGCAGAAACATTCAATTTTAAAACTCTACTTAATATTTCCTTTGAACTATAAGTTTTTAAAACTTTAGTAGATGATTTTATACTATCCTTTAAGTGAATACTATCTTTAACGACACTCAAGTAATTAAATGATGGTGCGGCTAAAACAACTTTTTTTATTTCCTTATATTTACTAGCAAGATAAGAAGCTATTACTCCACCCATACTATGAGAAACTAAATATATTTCTCTATATCCATTATCAATAAGCCATTTAACCATTTCTTCACTTCTATTTATCCAATCTGGATACTCTACTTTAGAAAGTATTCTCTCGTGTCCAGGTAAAGTATAAGAAAAAGTATCAAATCTTCTATTAAGTTCTAAATGATTCTGTATATATTCCAAATCATATGTTCCACCAACAAATCCATGTATTAAAAGTACAGCTTTTCTAATCATAACTACCTCCTATTATTAACTAAATTATAACATTTTTATGTTATAGAAGTAAAGAAAAAAGTTGAGAAAAACTCAACTTAACTAATTTTTATTATTTTAACATCATATTTACCATTAGGGCTGTCAACAGAAACTATATCGCCAATCTTTTTACCAAGAATTGCCTTAGCAATTGGTGACTCATTAGATATTTTATTTGTAAATGGATCTGCTTCTTTACTACCAACAATTGAATAAGTCTCTTCTTCTTCATCTGATACATATTCAATAGTTACTTTAGTACCAATTGATACAACATCAGTTTTTACGTCAGTTATAATAATAGCCTTTTCCAACATAGCCTCTAATTCTTTAATTCTAGATTCTACCATAGCTTGTTCAGTACGAGCAGCATCATACTCAGCATTTTCTGATAAATCTCCTTGAGCTCTAGCCTCTTTTAAAGAAACAATAACCGCAGGTCTTTTAACTTGTATTAAGTCTTCTAATTCATCTTTAATTGATTTTAACCCTTCTTCAGTTAAATATAATTCATTTTCATTTGCCATACGGCCCACCTCTTCTTTTTTAAACATACAAAATATTACTACAAATATTTAATTTTGTCAACTCCATTTTTTTCTTATCATATCATCTTTCTCTAATGGTCCATTTATATACATTTTTACTATTTGTTTCGGATGCCTTACTACATCTATTATATTATTATCTTCATCAAATATTTTATCTATTTTATAATTAATAACATCATGATTAGGACCAAAAATCTCAACATCATCTCCAACTTTAAAATAATTACGTTGTGAAACAATTGCCATATGAGTTTTTTTATTATAATTCAAAATAATACCTAAAAAATCCTGATTAGAAATCTCTTGTCTTCCATTATAATATGAAGCACGGTAATCCGATACGTTATTATAAAATTGAGGTACAGAATCTCTATTTGCAACACGTCTCAATACCTTCTCATACTCTTTATTATATTCATATTTATCATTTTGTATACACTCATCTATAACACGTCTATACATAGATACTACGGTTGCTATATAATATGATGATCTCATTCTTCCTTCTATTTTAAAAGAAGTTATACCTATATCAATCATATCTTTAATATACTTTAACATTGATAAATCTTTACTACAAAATGTAAATGGCATTTTACCCTTAACAGTTTTTTTATTTTCATCAAGTAAATCAAAATCCCATCTACAAATTTGACTACAACCACCTCTGTTAGCATCTCTATTAGTTAAAAAATTTGACATTACACATCTACCTGATACTCCAGCACACATCGCACCATGTATAAATGTTTCTATTTCTATATCAACATTTTCCTTTATTTTTTTTATATCATCCCTTTTAACCTCACGTGCTAATACAATTCTATCCACACCTTTACTTTTCCAATACTTAGCAGCTTCTATATTCATTGTTGAAGCTTGAGTAGATAAATGAATAGAAAGATTTGTATTCTTATGTGCAAGATCTATTATATATGGATCACTTACAATAATCGCATCTATATGACACTCATCTAAGTGTTTTAAATAATCAATTAAATCAGTCGTATCTTCTTGGTGTAAAACTATATTAACAGTTACATATACTAACTTATTTCTTTCATGTGCAAAAATTACTGCTTCTTTTATTTCATCAAAAGTAAAATTAATAGCATTAGCTCTTAAATTTAATAGTGGCCCACCTATATAAACAGCATCTGCACCATATTCCAAAGCAATCTTTAGTCTTTCCAAATCTCCTGCAGGAGATAATAACTCAACTTTATTTTTCATTTTTTTTCACCTTATATATAGTCCTTTTATTTAAAAAAGCAGTATCAAGGTTGTAAAACATTTTGTCTAATTTTGTCAAATACTTATCAACATTAGATTTATTTACACCCTTAAATATTTTTAATACTTCCTCTATATTTTCTATATTAAAACTATTAATAACTTTATACTCAACATCCATATTTAATGATTCCTTTAATCCATTTAATATATTAGAAGAATAGCAAACAGTTCCTACATTATTATCTATTATAGGATAAATATTATCTTCCTTTTCAATATAATTGATAGTAGAATTATCTTTCAATTTAAAATAATCAATATAATTTTTTATAATATGTCTTTTAGAAACAAACATAGGCAAATATCCAAATACATTGGCCATAAGTATACTTTTAGTATTTCTACTAATTTCATTTATTTCATCTAATGTAATATCACTAGATAAATAAGTATATTTAGTATTAAAAAAATTAATTGTATTATAGTTAGTTGATAAATGTTCTTGCGAAAGTACAAGTCCATAATTAAGATTTAAATTATTGTATATATTTAATACACCAACGTCATAAAATAAAACGCCTTTAATATTATAATCGTTAAATTTAATTAAAAGATCCCTAAGGACACTTAAATCACTATTCTCCATATTTTTATTAACACTTATAAAGATATCTTTATCAAACGGTAATTTATTAAAATCATTAATTTCAATATACATATTCATATTAACTGATAAATCTTTATAACCTATTATATAACCATCCACATACTCAAGAGTACTATTTATTTCGTCAAAAGAACGTGGAATTAGTAATAATTTATCCATATTTCACCTCAAAAAAAGCGTTATTTAAACGCTATAATATTAACATATAAACTATTTTTTGTCAATTTGATGAATCACATGTTACTTCAGTATCATTTTCAACACAATACCTAGTATCTTTACAACTATTATTTACAAAACAATCTATACATTTAACTACATTCTCTTGCTCTGTACTATCAGCTGCTAAAGATATAACAAATTGTACTATCGTTATAACAAAGAAAGCTAAAGCTGCAGCAACCAATTTTCTAACCATAGCAGATTTGGCTTTATTAATCTCATCTTCTTTACTGGCAGCTACAGCCTTTACAACCGATATCATACCAGAAATAATAAGTGCGATTGGTACTGCTGCCTTAAAAACTTTTATAGTCACACTAAATATCTGCGGTGCAATTGCAGGAATATCCTTAACAGATCCACATTTTACATATTCCAACTGTTTTGCTTCTACATTAATACCTATTGCAAATATAAATATAGCAACTAATAAAACCTTTAATATCTTTTTCTTATTCATATTATCTCTCCTATATCACCATTCTTAATTAAATGAGCATTAGCATCATCTGTATCCAAATGAAGTTCAAAAAATGATTCCTCACTTACTTTTAAATGTACATTTTCTATAATTCCACCCTTTTCACCATTGAGTTTAACATTAACTGTATCTTTACCTTCTAATTCATATAATTTCACTTGACTAGGTAAAATATGTATATGCCTAGTCGCTATGATGCATCCATTTGTTTCTATACTACCTTTAGGTCCTACTAGAGTAACAACCTCACTTCCATTTAAATCGCCTGAATCCCTAACGGGAGGATTAATTTTCAATTTAAATGCGTCAGTTTTACTAATCTCTATTTGAGTATAATTTCTTACAGGACCCAAAACTCTAACATTTTCTATAATACCGGATGGTGTTTTAATAGAAACTAAAGCTGTAGAAGCAAATTGATTAGGTTGATTTAAATCATTACGCTTTTCTAATATATAATCTTCACCAAAAAGTCTTTTAAGATCATTTAAAGTTAAATGTACATGTCTATTAGATACGCCAATACTAACTTTCATATTATCACCACATACATTATAGCATATTTTCTTTACTTTTTAAATATATTTTAAAGAAAGGGTGATTTTATGAATAATGGTTATATGAACAATAACTTTTCAAACTTTAATACACCACCTATAAGTGGTAATACAGATGAATACATTCCAGATGAACAATCTTATATTGAAAATATATTAAGAGTTAACAGAGGTAAGAGAGTTACTATTTATCAATCATTTGCTGATTCAAACGAATGGAAAGATAAAATATTTACAGGAATAATTGAACAATCTGGGCGAGATCACATAATTTTAAGTGATCCAAATACAGGTAAATGGTATTTACTTTTAATGATTTATGTAAATTATATTGAATTTGATGAGCAAATTAATACATCACAACAATTTTATCCTCAAAAACCGCAAAACTATTGATTAGAAACTTTTAATGTGCTATAATGATTTTGTAAGTTAGGTGATAATATGAGTTTAATAACAGTAATTTTATGCATAATCATAGTAATATGTATGATACTTATATTTATTATTTCTACTTATAATCGTTTTCAAGATTATATCATTAGAATTAATGAAGCAGATGTCAACATAGATGCTGTCTTAAGAAAAAGATTTGATTTGCTTAATAAGTCTATAGGAATTATTAAAGCAAACACAAAAACTGAAGACGAAGTATTACAATCTATTGTAAAATTACGCTCAAAAAAATTATCAAACTTTGAATTAGATAGAAATTTATATGAATGTATAAATGAATTTCATACATTTAAAGAAAAGTACCCTAAATTACACACATGCGATGAATACTTAAAAATAGAAATTAATTTATTAGAATCAGAATCAGAAATAGTAGCGCTTAGAAAATACTATAATGACATAATTACTGATTATAATAAAATGGTTAAGAGTTGTCCATCAAATTTTGTAGCTTTATTAAAAAAATATAAAGCTAAAGATTATTTTGATGGTAATAATATTGATATAAAAAAAGACGCTATTAAATTCTAGCGTCATTTTTTGTGATTTCTTTTAAAATTAAATACAATCCAAATAAATATTAAGGCAATAATGGCTGTTATTAAATAAGATTTATTAAGTTCATACTTTACAGATTTTATATCATCATTTGTTTTTTCTATCTGAATGATATATTCACCTTCTGTAGAATATAAATAATGTTCTCTAGCATAATTAGCTAAATATTCAGGATCATTTAACTTTTCTATATCTTTTTTCAACCCTTTAGACTCTTCTTGTAATTGAGTATACTTTTGCTCTAATGAGTTTTTTTCTATAGTTAAATTAATAATTGAATATATATTAAGTATTAAACTAATAACAAAGCCAACAATAAAACACATAGATATAGTTCCAAAAACTACTAGTCTTTTTTTTGATGCTTTTGAAATAGTCCTATTAGCCATATTATCACCATAACCAATATATCATTTTTTTATAATAAATGCAATAAGATCATATAGATAGAATCCAATTATAACACAAATAATAGAATATATATGAAAAGTATAATTACCAATTTTACCTATTCCAATAATATATATTAATACTATAAATAAAATAAGAAAAAAAGAATATAAACTTTTTATTTTTTTATTTAATTTTAAAGTTAATAAATTAAACACATCAAAGGCTACCGAAAACATAAATCCAAATATAAAGGAAAAAACTATTAATTTAATTTGTATACTTAAATCTATCACTTAAATAATTTATCTAATACACTTTCATTTTTCTTTTTACCTTTAGTATCCTTATATATGATACTATCTACTTTTCCTTTTATTGATATGTCTCCTTGATATGTATCTAATTTTATTATTTCTAAATCAGAACCCTTAATACTAATAAATCCCATAATAGTATCTAAAACAAATTCTTTATCATCAAAGCTCTCAACTTTTTTCACTCCTGTTATTGTTATATTCTTTCTTTCTAATAAATTTAATGAATGTTGATGAAGTATATT
>CAKOXU010000018.1 GCA_934130235.1 uncultured Bacilli bacterium | reverse complement strand
GTGACCCGTACGGGATTTGAACCCATGAATGCATGCGTGAAAGGCATGTGTGTTGAACCACTTCACCAACGGGCCATATATGGTGGGCCTGGAAGGACTTGAACCTTCGACCTCTCGCTTATCAGACGAACGCTCTAACCAGCTGAGCTACAAGCCCAAAGCACATATTTATATAACGAATTATTAAAAGAAGTAAATCCGTCTATATAAGTATATAATAAAAAAAGTATTTTGACAATACTTTTTTTAAAATTTTTGTATTTTTTTAAAACAATCTTGTTATATCGTTATACGTTATGAGTACCATCAGTATCATCAACACTACTAATCCTACCGTATGTATAGTATTCTCTACTTTTGGATTAACAGGTTTTCCTGTTATTTTTTCTATAAGTAAAAATACTACATGGCCGCCATCAAACGCAGGAAGTGGTAAAATATTTATAAATCCTACATTTATGCATATTAAACACAATAGTGATAATATACTTGTAAAACCATATTGAGAATAAATGCTTACCGCATTAAATATTCCTACGGGTCCTGATAATAGTTTAACACTTAAGGTTCCATTAATTAAATATATTATTGTGAAAAACATTTGTTCAAGAGTACTAAAGAATTTAACAAATGCATATTTTATCGCAGCTAGTAATCCTTTTTCCTCTGTACCTGTTATATTAAATCCATATGCATAACCTATTAGCTCATCATTGTCAACAGTTTTTACATTAGCATTATATGTTATTATATTATTGTTTTCATCTTGAAACTGAAAAGCATATTCATCTTTTTTAGTACTATTTAAATATACCAATAAACTATTATACTCTTTTATCTGTATTCCATCTACATTTACAATTTTATACCCTTTCTTTAATGTATCAACGCTTGTTTGATTAATACTTAAATCATTAAGGGTAAATCCGTAATCATATCCGTATAAAAGATTTGATTTTCCTACCTTTATCGGACTAATAGTAGCCCTTTTAGATTCATCTTTATCCTTTACAACTAAATCAAATTCTTTATCACTCACAATGGTAAGTTCAAGCGCTAATTTATCATAATTATTAGTAAAATGATTATTAATACTTGTAATTCTACTTCCATTAGGAATTGTAGAATATGCACTGTGTGATACATATACGTTATTTAAAGATACCGTATTAAATAATCCTATAAAGAAGAAGATAACGATTGCTAATAAGAAATTCATCATAACACCTGCAACCATTATCAAGCATCTCTGATAAATTGGTTTTGAATTCAATCTACTTTCCTTAGGTATGCTTTCATCAACCTCAATTGATTCACCAGCCATTTGTACATATCCACCTATTGGAAATAATCTAATTGAATAATCGGTTTCATCGTTTTTGCGATTAAATTTAAATAATCTTGGGCCCATTCCTAGAGAAAATTCATATACATGAACTCCAAATTTTTTAGCAAATATAAAATGTCCAAATTCATGTATAAGTATTGTAATACCTAATATTAATATAAAATATATAATTGTCATATAACCTCCTAAATTATTCCTATAAAAAATGTATACATAAGCATAACGAATATTATACTATCTAGTCTATCTAACACTCCACCATGGCCTGGTATTAAGTTTGAAAAGTCTTTAACATTAAATTTTCTTTTAATTGCAGAAAAGAACAAATCTCCAAATTGGCCTATTATAGTTAAGAAAAGAGTTGTTAAGGTGATTTCAAATAAAGATATACTTGGATTTATTACTGTTATATAAAATACTGTACATACAAAAGTAGCTATTAAACTACCTCCAATAGATCCTTCCCATGTTTTATTTGGAGATATATCACTTAATAATTTAGTTTTACCTATTAACATGCCAGTAAAAAGTGCGAATGTATCAGTAAGTATTGTAATTAACAGTAAATATACTATTAAATCCAATCCAATACATCTATATGTATAAAATAAAGACATAGAGCTACCTAAAAAGAATACTCCTCCTAATAAATAAAATGCATCCTTTATATTATACTCCTTTGGATTATGATATAGAATAACTGGTATAAATAAAACTAAAAATAAACCTGCTACTATACGATAATCAATATAAAAAATTAAATCACTCTTAAGTGTATTGTTAAAATATATTAAAGTTAGCATTATATAAGCAATAAATTGTATAAAATCTGGAAATTCTTTTTCTTTAGTTTTGACTTTCATGAACTCTCTAAGTCCTAATATAGCTACTACATAAAACGTAACATTAAACACTGTGCCACCTATTAAAAATATTGGTATGGCTATCAATGCAAGTATAATCGCACTAATTATTCTCTGTTTCATGTGAGTCCCCTCCAAATCTTCTATTTCTTTTATTATATTCATTTACGGCTTTATTAAACTCTAATTCATTAAAATCAGGAAACATTACTGGTGTAAAATATAATTCTGCATATGCAAGTTGCCAAAGCATAAAATTGCTTATTCTCTCTTCACCACTTGTTCTAATTAATAAATCTATAGGTGGTAAATCCTGAAATAAGTATTTATTAAATAAATTATCATTTAAATCATCAATATTAATTTTATTATTATTTATATCTATGTTTATTCTTTTTACAGCTTCTAATATTTCTAGATGTCCTCCATAATTTAAACATATATTTAATACACCTTTTGTATTATTTACGGTTTTATTTTCTACAAACTCCATCATTTCAATCACATCTTGTCTAAGATTATCTCTTATACCAGAAAATACTACTTTTATATTTTCTCTATCTAAATCTGCAACATGTTTTTTAAAAGAGATTGCAAATAAATCCATTAAGTACTTTACTTCTTTTTCTGTTCTTTTAAAATTCTCTGTTGAAAATGCAAAAACACTTAAATAATTAATACTTGTATTTAATATAAATTTAGTAAGATTAAACAAGTTTTCACAACCTTGTCTATGTCCTTCTAATGATGGTAGATGTCTCCTTTTTGCCCAACGTCTATTACCATCTAATATTATGGCAACATGATTAATATCATCATACATCATATCACTCTCCTATAATATTATAATATAAATCAAATAATTATACAAGAAAAAGTTGGCTAACCAACTTTATTTTGAATCAATATTAATTCTAACTCTACCTAATTTTTTTATATAAGCACTAGCTTGTACTATAGTTCTTATTGAATTGGCTATATTTCCACCTTTTCCAATTATTTTACTCATATAATCTTCCGGTACTAATACTTGTATTATATTTACACCGTCTTCTTCGATCAATTTAATATCTGTATCTACATCAGGTAATAGTTCACTTACTATATATTTTGTTAATTCAACTAATTCCATAATACTACCTTCTTTTAATTTTTCTTTGATTCATGAAATTCTTTTAAAATTCCTTCTTTACTTAAGATATCTCTTACAGTATCAGTAGGAGTTGCTCCTGTTTTTAACCATTTTAAAGCTATTTCTTTATTAACTTTAACCTCAGCAGGATTAGTAATTGGATTATAATATCCAACTTCTTCTATAAATCTTCCATCTCTTGGACTTCTAGAATCAGCAACTACTATTCTATAGAAAGGTCTTCTTTTAGCTCCCATTCTTTTTAATCTCATTTTAACTGCCATTATATTTCCTCCATTTCATATAAATATTATCAAAAAAAAATACATTTGTCAACCTTTTTTGGTTAACAAAGTATTATTTTATAAAATCATCTTTTACTTTATCTATTTCTTTTATATCAGAATCTGTCAATTCATCATCTATTTCTTCCCATGGTTCTTCATCTTCTTCTACACTAATTTTAACTTTAGTCTCTCCTACCACTTCTACACCCAATTCTTTTTCTATATCAAAAGTAATTTTTTTACCATTGATATTTACAGCAGAACAACTAGGTTGTTTAAGTGGCATAACTATTATATCAGTATCGTTCGATAGATCAGCATTTTCCTTTATTTTAACGTTAAATAAGTCATTATAAGTTATAGTTTTACTTTCTACTTGTGTTTTACTATCGTTATCATATGAATACCATATATTTACATCATATGAACCTGATACACCTATTTTATCATTTGTTTTATATCCTTTAAATTTATGATTTATTACCCAACATCCTAAAATTGTAGTTGGATTATTACTTGCTTCTAAAGAATAATTATCTTTAAAGTATTTTTTACCTTTTCCTACTACAGCCTTAGTAACTATCTCTTTAAATATAGACACAATATCACTCCTCACTTTAATTTATGACATAATATAAGAAAAGTGAACAAAAAAATATAATTGTTCATTATATTTTTTATTTAATCTACTACTTTTGCATCCATACTCCATGTTTTCACATTAGTAATTTTAACATTTATTATTTTACCAATATATGTATCAGGTGCCTCTACATTAACGAGTTTCATTGTATCAGTATATCCCATAAGCATACCTTCTTTATCACTTTTACCTTCTATAAGTACAGGAACAATTTTATCTAAATATTTTTGATTAGCTTCATTTGCATACTTGTTAATTAGATCATTTAATTTATATAACCTATTATTTTTTTCTTCCTCAGTTAAATTATTAATCATCTTTGCTGCAGTAGTACCTTCTCTAGGCGAATATATAAATGTAAAAGCAGAATCAAATTTACAAATATTTACTACATCTAGTGTTTCGTTAAAGTCTTCTTCGGTTTCTCCTGGAAAGGCAACTATAATGTCTGTAGTTATAGAACAATTTGGTACAGTTTTCTTTATTTTATTAAATAATTCTATATATTTCTCTTTTGTATAACGTCTGCCCATAAGTTTCAAAATTCTATCACTTCCAGATTGCAATGGCAAATGTATGTAAGGCATTATATTTTTATATTTTGAAATTACATCTATCATATCATCAGTAAAATCCCATGGATGGGAAGTTACAAATCTTACTCTTTCTATATTAGTTTTAGCAACATCTTCAAGCAAATTAGTCATAGTATAATCAATATTTAAATCTTTTCCATAGGCATTAACGTTTTGCCCTAAAAGTGTTACTTCTTTATAACCATCAGAAACTAGTTTTTCTACCTCTCTTATTATATCTTTAGGTAATCTACTTCTTTGCTTACCTCTAGTATATGGTACTATACAGTAAGTACAAAATTTATCACATCCATACATAATATTTACCCAGGCTTTATGTTTAGAATCTCTTTTGACTGGTATATTTTCATATACATCACCTTCTATAGACAAAACCTCTATTTGCTGACTTTTATATTTAAGTGATTTATCAAGTATATTTGGAAGTTTGTGCAAATTATGAGTTCCAAACACAATATCTACCCAGGGATACTTTTCTTTTATAGCATCTACTACGTTTTCCTCCTGTGCCATACAACCACATATGCCGCATATAATATCAGGTTTAGTTTGTTTTAAATGTTTAACACGTCCTAAAAATCCAAACATCTTATTATGTGCATTTTCTCTTATCGCACATGTATTAAGAATAATTATATCTGCATTCTCCATATCATCAGACTTTTTAAAGCTCATATCCTCTAACATGGCTGCTATATTTTCACTATCATGTACATTCATTTGACATCCATAAGTTTTAATATAGTATTTTTTGTCCTTACCAATCTCTTTTACTTCATCAGGTATAGTATAATCGTTTTTTATTATTTTTACTTCTTTTCTACTTCTTTTTTTTGCCTCTGTTAAGCTTGGTAAATTCATAAAATCACATCCCTATACATGATAGCACACTTTATTTTTTTTATCAAGAAAAAAAGACTATAAAGTCTTTCCTATATATGTTATTATTATAGCTCCTCCGGTTGAGGATGGATTAGATCCAACCAATTTAGATGTAATGGTTGATGAAAGTCCAGTATATGTTACTCCTGTTGCGATGAAAGAGGATCCTCCTCCTCCTCCTCCAGGACCATAATCATATCCTGATAAAGGAGTTCTAAATCCGGCTCCACCACCGCCGCCGTAGTAGCCTCCGCCACCACCACCGCCACGGTGTTTAGCATCTCCTCCTTGTAAGAAACTACCGTCATTTCCCTCGTCAGATACACCGCCAGAAGTAAAACCGCCACGTCCTTCTCCTTTACTATAACCTTTTGTTGTTCCATCAGTACCCGCAAATGCAGTACCACCTGTTACAGCTTGTGAACTAGACGAAAGTGTTCCACCGTTTCCGCCGGCTCCACCATCAAACGCACCGAGTTGTCCACCTGCTGCTCCTCCGGCTCCAGAACCTCCAGCTATAAATTTTACACTACTGTTTGCAATAGTAGCTTCTGATATAGATGTAGTTCCTACTGCAAATGCAGTATAACCACCGCCGGAAGCAGTTTTATAATAAGAATCCGATCCATTGGATCCTCCACCATTAGCTCCGCCGGCAACCGAGTTTTGATCACCAAGTGCTCCATTACCTCCTATTGATGAATATACTACAGAATTATAAGGTATAAATACTACACCGTAAATATAACCGGCTGTACCTCCAGAACCTTTGTTTTTACCTTCACCGTCTGCTCCTTTTCCACCCCATAATTCGATTAAATAATATCCTGAGTGATAATTAGTTGCTGTAATATTATTTGCAGTTAATCTATCTGTATTTGTAAATGTTCCAGTGATCCATGGTGCTTGCTCTAAAGTTAAATTTAAAGTACTATCATCATCTGGCATAGTATATGTACCTTCTTGTGGTATATAGTCTGGGAGTGTTAATGAATAACTTATTGTATGTCCCTTTTCTATGGTATAAGTATTACCAGAAGTAGGTTCTATTACATTTCCATTTTCTTTTACTACTAGTACAGCGTCAGATGGAGATATATTTATAGTAAGTGTTCTATATGGACTTTCTTCTAGAGTAACGGTTTTACTTTGATTTCCATACTCCATTGTATATGATCCTTCTTGTGTATAGTAATGCTTTCTAGATACTTTCCAACTTACTTCTTTTCCTTCTTCTACTCTGTGTGTTACTGAACCTGTTCCTGTAAATGTACCTTCTGCTGTTTTTAATTCTATTTGGGCATCATTTGGTACTGAATTAAGTGTAAAATCAAAATATTTATATAATGAATATTCAAAATTAAAGCTTACATTTACAGTTGGATCTCCTGAGCCTGTTCCTTTTATTTTTATATAGAATGAATACGTTCCATGTGATGGTACTTTTGACTCACTCACTGTTAAATCTATTATTTCATATTCATGATTTGTACTTGTTACTCCTGATGAAGCAGCAAAATTTGTTATATCTGCTTTTGTTACATATGCATCATATGGTGATGTATTTATTAAATCTATTTTATATGTTATATATCCATCAGTAGGCACTGATACATTTGCATCAAAGCTATGATCCATATGGCCATTATATATATTTACTGCTCCACCTGATACATCCGATACTGATACCTTATATATTCTTACATAGTCATATATTCTTCCTTCTATTGTTGCCATACTTTCTACTGATAAACTTGTTGTATATGCTGAAAAAGCTACTCCTAGTACGCAAAACAAGAAAAACCATACTAATACAATTTTTCTTATTATAGATTTATTAATTTTTTTACCCTTAGATATAACTTTTTTCATGTTTCACCTATTTTATAATACAATATAAGTATATCATTCAAGTAGTTAATTGTCAATAATACTATTTATTAATAACAATAAATAAAAAAATGAAAAGTCCTTTTTAACTTTTCATTATTAATCACTTCTTATCAAGATCTACTGCTTTTAACACATACTTATATAAGAAATTATCTTTTACTATTATAAAGCTACTCTTTTGTCCCTTATGTATTTCATTAAATAATATAGGCGTCCCAATATTATCATGTACATCTTTTAATTCTTCAAAAGAGGCTACATTTATAATTTCATATTTTGATTCATCTATTGAATGATTAACGTTCGCTATTATAAGATCATAATCTCTTAATATTCTTTTTAATTTTCTAGAATATTTAGTACTCTTTTTAAGAGTAACATTTTTCATTTTCAAAATCTTTATTAATAATAATATTGATACTATAGCTAACACAGCTGAATAAACTATATATCTTTTATTTTTTATAGTAAAGTTTTTACTTGAATCAACTACATTATATGTAAAGGCAGGACTTTTAGCTATTTTAACATCTACAGTCTTTTCTGTAAGTGGTATTACTAGCTCCGCATTTTCATTAATATTAACATTTTTATTTACCGACTCATCATTACCAGTAGCTCTAACATGCAATATAACAGTAACATCACTGACTGAAGTTAGCGAATAAGATGTTTTAAATGAGGCAATAAGTAGATTATACTCGTTGTAATCTATCTTTATGTTCTCTTTAATTGACACGTTATCTGTGTCTTTTACATTTAAAGTCTTATCTTCTAATATTGTATTTGACTTTTGAAACAATACTTTAGTTTTAGAACTATCTCCATAAACTTTAGTAACTGTCTCTATTGAATAAGTGTAATTATAATTCATCTTCTCAGTAGAAGTTATCTTATAATCAATATCTACATCAATATAATCAATTAATGAAGCAACATACTCCATATCTGCTGGAAGTATATTGGTGTCATAAAAGGTATTATCTTTAAGATAAACTTTATAATCAATATTCGAAGATGAATAAGCAACTACATTATTGACTTTAGTCTCAGTAGCGCCAACAAAAAACGTAATAGCCATAACTATGCCAAAAATAAACAGAATACAAAGAATTAATACTCTTGTTGAAAAGCCAATGTACAATTGCTTTCTTTTTGCCATAATATCGCCCCGTTTTCTATTTCATTATTTCATTTAACATTACAGTTGGATATCCAATATAATTAATTTTAGTTTTAACTATACCTACTATGTCTGTTTCTTCTACTAAGAGTTGATCAGGTGTTGAGTTAGCATCACCTTGTGTTTCAAAATAAATCATATCATCAGTTTTAACGATATTAATTATTCTATGACAAATAACAACTTTTTCTTTTCTATAGGCAACTACATCGCCTACTTTTAATTTTTTGATCCTATCCCTTTTTAATCTGTCAACTATTACTACATCACCTACATTTATATTTGGGGTCATAGAACCAGTAGCAATTACTAATGCCTGATATCTAAAAAATCCACATACAAAATATACTAATATAGCACTAAACAGTAACACATTTATCCTAAATAAATTTACCAATTTTTTCTTCTCTATTATAACAATAGACTTAACTTTATTCTTATGAACAGCTCTATATACAAATATGAATACCAAAACCGGTAAAGTAACCCTAATTACAGATTCAATATAATTACCAAATTTAGGAAATATTGGTATTAAATAAATAGGCAATTCCATAAGAAGCCTGTAAACAATGGCAGATTTAAACCCAACTGATATAGATAAATATGTCAATAAAATATTTGTAGTAACACTAGGTATTATAAATAAACCTAACTGTTCTATAATAGTAAACAAAGCTACATCATCAGAAGCAACTAAAGCTCTAACGTTAATTGTATTATACATTAGAGTGAAAGCTAAAAATGATAGTGCAATAAGAAATTTACTTGTTTTAGCACGGGAATTAACAATGTATCGTAATATTTCTCCAGTTAATATAGTTAATATAACCGGAGAAATATTTTTTAATACATTAATTAATTTTAAACTATATATGTTTTTAGTAAATCCAGTGAAGAATCCTATTACATATATAATTAAATAATATAAAATCATATAAGCTAACATTGCAAGAATAACATCTTTTTCAATTACGCTTTTATGTTTTTGATAACCTATTAGTTTATAACTAAAAAGTATCATTATTATTATAAATATTACCAATGTATATTGGGTAAAATACCCTAAAAATATATTAAGCCAGGATAATGTAAATATACTAAGTATTATCCCTAATGAAAGAAAATCGCTTTTCTTCATATTTAGCTAGCCTTATGCATTTTTTTGTTCGTAAGTAAATGTAGTTTTACCAATAGCTACAGTAACTGGTTTTGTTACAGTTGCAACACCTGCTGCATTCCAAGTTAATGTTAATGAAGCATCTTTAGATTCTCCAATATTTAAATCTCCTAAAGTAGTTGCTTGAGTATCAGCAGCAATAGTTATTCCATTATATTTTACTTCAAGTGTTAATTCATCACATACAGCATCAGCTTCAGCTTGAGCTTCACTTGTACAAGTAAGAGCTCCGTAAGTTACACCACTAACTTGTGCATCTAATTTACCATTATTAGTTGCTTTCCAGCTATAACTAATTGAGTCCCCAGGACCATTTAAAGTTCCTACTACACCTGATACAGTTTGTTTAGATGCATCAATTTGGAAACTTGCTCCATCAATAGATGCTTTACCAGTAACAGTACCAGCACCTAAATCTGTCCATTCAATTTTCCAAGTATCTCCTGCAACTGTTGCAGTTCCTTCAATATTTAATGAAGCAGTATATCCGGCATAAGCAATACTTAAACCAACTACTGCAATTAATAATGCTACAATAGCAATAATTTTAAATCCTCTATCTTTTTCCATTTTAAATTCCTCCTATTATTAAAATTAAGACATATACATTGTAATAATCCCTTTTATCTTCTATTTAGCATAACAAGTAATTCATCACACTCCTATCATATGTAGTATTTACTACCCTACATAATAATTCTAGCATAGTTGTAAAAGATTGTCAACAATTTTTCACAATATGTATATAAAAAGCAGCTACTAAATAGCTACTTTTTTAAATACTTTTTAAGGATATTACTCAATTCAGATTTATCAATTGGTTTAGATATGTAATCGTTAAATCCAGCAGACAAATACATCTCCTTTTGACCATCAATCGCATCCGCTGTAAGTACTACGACAGGAGTTGAAAAGCCTTCTATTTTTTTTAATTCATTTAAAACATCAGTACCGCTAAGACCTGGCATCATTTGATCGAGTAATATGAGATCGTAGGAATTATTATCTTTTATTAATCCTAAACATTCTTCTCCACTTTCTACTAAAGTTAAATCAAGTTCATAGCCTTCTAAAAGCCTTGACGTTACTTTCAAATTTAATTTATTATCATCAACTACTAATACCTTTTTCCCTTTTAATGAAAATACTTCTGCTTCCTTGTTTTTTGCTATCATCTCTCTAATTTTATTATCTTCTACTATCTCTTGATTAATAACAACTGTAACACGAGTAAATTCATTCTCTTTACTTTCAATCTCAAATTTACCACCTAAAGTATTTATAATATCTTTAATTCTCTTATATCCAGCATTTATATCATCTTTATTATTAATAATACTAGATAAAACATCTTCTTTTATACCTATACCAGTATCTTTAATAGTAATGATAAGATCTACATTATCGCCTTTCTTTTCAGCTCTTACATTGACATTTACTTTTCCTTCTTCAGTATAAGTAATAGAATTATTTATAAGTTCACCAATTGCTTCTTTTATCAAATTAGAATCTCCTTTTAAAACAACTGGTAAATTAGTGTCCATATTTAAGTTAAGACCTATTCCTTTATTATTGGCAAACTCTTTGTAGCTATTTACTATACGTGTAAATAGTTTTAAAACATTATATTCATTATATGATAATTTAGTTTTTCCAATACTAGGTATATCCACAAGTCTATCTATAATATTCAACATATCATTGGAAGAATCTGATATATTTTTAATATCTTCTTTAACATCACTAGATAATTCTTTATTTAACATTGACGAAGTTAATCCCATTATATTTGTCAAAGGAGTTCTTATATCATGCGATATAGTCCTAATAAGATCAATTTTAGCCTTATCAGCACGTTTAGCCTCGTTTAATGCGTTTTGAAGCATAACATTTTGTTGTCTAATAGCCTGTGCATCTTCAGTAACATTTTTAGTTAAAATAGTTACCTTATTATTATTCCTATTAGTTAAAAAGAAAATAGTGCTTTCTAACCATGATGAATCCTTTATCCTGTATCTAATAGATTCAGTTTCTAATTCATAGTTTGAAAAATGATTCCTAAAATTATTTATACTAAGCTTTTTTACTACATCTTCAACATCAGTTGGATTAATATATTCATTTAACTCTCCTAAAAAGTCAGTATAATTTCCTCTTCTTTCTTCTCCAAAATACTTCATATCATTTTTAAAATACTTTAACTCATATTTATTACTTACTAGATTAATATTTAATTCCATATCATATGAAGAAGCAGTTATTTCATTTAAAACAGATTCTCTTGTTTTAATATTACTTGCTTGAGTTATCAAAAGGTGCTGCCTATCATGTTCTTTTGTTGAATCGATAATTTCAATAATATAATATTCATCTTTATCCTCTTTATATAAATACATTTTTAATCTGATCCATAAATTTGAATATTCAATCATTTGTGATACATAATCATTTTTTTTATCCCAACGATTCATTTCACTTTTTATTGATTCAATACCTAATATATTAAATACAATTTCTTCTTTAGTTTTACCTTTAGTTTTTATATTCAATATTTTCTCTATATTACTCGATAAATAAACTACACTTTTAGTACTACTATTCATCATTATGTAAACAGTATTTGAGTTATCTACCAACAAACTAAATAATTTATCTTTAGATTTAATATTTCTACTTTTCTCTCTACCACTTACTAAACTTATACTATATAATCCCAACATAATAATAAGACCAAGCACTAAATAATTAGTAATCGTTCTATTATCAAATATATTTGTATAAACAATTAATATGTAATATATTACAACACATAAAATTAATAACAAGTATATAATTTTTTCTTTCTTACTCATACTAGCCTCCCTATTATCAATTATACCATACTTTTTTATAATAGGAAAGAAAAACATAGAAAAAGATAGCAATTGCTATCCATTCATTATTTAGCATAATTATTTAGCTTGGTAGTTATTTCCACCTAATTGTTGTTTTCCCATACTAACTAATCTTTTAGTGATTTCTCCACCTACAGAACCATTAGCTCTAGATGTAGCATCTGGACCCATATTAACACCTAATTCATTAGCTATTTCATATTTCATCTTATCGATAGCTTGTTTAGCACCAGGTACAACGAAATTATTTGACTTATTCATACTTCACCTCCTGTACATTTTTATGATGTGTACTAAGGTAAATTTTATTCTATTTTTTTATTGGTAATTAATACCACTATAATAAATCATTATATTCTTCATTGTTATTTAAATTAATAATAGTTTCAACATTATCAACACACTCATCAATATATTCTTCGTAATTAAACAAAGATTCATAATATAAGCATTTGTTAATATTAGGATTTATAACTGGATGTGGTGGTAAAAAAATAGTACAACAATCTTCATATGGTAAAATACTAGTTTCATACGTTCCAATTTTTTTACTTATATCTATTATTTCTAATTTATCCATACAAGAAACAGGTCTAATTACTGGAAAATTGGTTACACTATTAATACAGATCATACTAGTTAGTGTCTGACTTGCTACTTGTCCAATAGATTCACCATTAATTATAACTTTACATTTATGTTTAATCGATAATTTGTATGCAATTCTATACATCATACGTCTCATTATTGTGATAACATATTCACTATCTACATTTTTATATATTGCTTCTTGCAATTTAGTAAATGGTACTATATTAACTTTAATATTTCCAGAATACTTATTTATAATACTAGCTAACTTAATAACTTTATTTTTAGCTTCTATACTAGTATGTGGTGGTGATTCAAAATATAAGCATTCTAAATCTACTCCTCTTTTTAAAGCAAGATATCCTGCTACTGGAGAATCAATTCCTCCCGACAGCATCAACATTCCTTTTCCTTGTACTCCTACTGGATATCCTCCTATTCCTTTAATCTCATCGGTATATATAAAAGTTCCTTCTACTCTTATTTCTATATTAAGTAAAATATCCGGATTATGCACATCTACACTACAATTAATATTCTTTAAAATATTATTAGCTATTATTCTATTAAAATCCATACTATGAATTTCAAATCTTTTATCTGCTCTTTTAGTATTTACTTTAAAAGTTTTAAAGTTAAGCTTTTTCATCAATTCTAAAGTATAATTTTTTATATCATCAGTATTAGTATTAACCTTATTTGCTATTACTATTCCATGTATACCAAATACATACTTTAGTCTGTTTACTGCTTCTAAATAATCATTACATTCTATATACATTCTTACTCTATCATATGTTAATTTATACTCTAAACCATTAAGAATTTTTTTAACATTGTTCGCAAGTAATTTAGTGAACATATTTCTATTCTGCTTTTTAGTAGTTAACTCACCATACTTAATAAAAATTAACTTTTCCATCTAATCACCGTGATTATTATACTAAAAAATAAAAAAAAAGTATAGATAACTACACTATAAATTTTTTCTAAATTCAATTAAAGTATTTAAAAATTCTTCTTGTTTCTTTATTTCTTCAGTTAACTTATTATAATCGCGAGTATTCATAATATCCAATATATTATCGCTTTTCTTTACAGTTGGATAATCTAATTTAGGCTCTATTCTACCATATATTGGAGAAATAAATTCACTTTGTTTAAACGACTTAACATCTTCTTTTTTATTTGTTTCTATTGACTCAATAGCTTCTCTTAGCATTGAAGGTGTAACTGAGTCCTCTTTGTCTATTACTTTTTCTTCCTTTACTTCCTCTAATGGTTCTACTTTATCAGAAGAATTAGTAAGAGCCTCAACGAAGTCAACATTACCGTCATCCTCTTCTTCTATTTCTATTCTACCTTGTTTAACATTGTCAACTAATTCTTGATAACTAATTATAGCCTTTTCTTCTTGTTCTTGTTCAAACTTTTTAACAACTTCTTCTGGAGTAGTTTTAATATCTTCTTGCATCTGCGCTAAAATACTCTCTAACTCGTCATTTTTAGGAGCAGCATTTAACTCCTCTTCTATTTTTTCTGCCACCACAAAATCTTTTTTTATTTGTTCTCTTTTCTTTTTGTTTGAAATAATTATAAATAAAATAGTCGCAAAAATTAAAAGAACAAGTAAAATACAAATGCATAAATATACATTAGTTAAAATTAAATTATATAACTTACTCATTTTTATCACTCCATAAATTCGTAATTTATTATACTTAATAAATAAAGTGGTACAGTCTCAACTCTCATGATTCTATTACCAAGTGTAGTTTTAATATACCCATTGTATTCTAAATATTCTTCTTCTAAAGAAGATATTCCTCCCTCGGGACCTATCACTATATTAATTCTATCATATTCGTTTGCTTTTTTCAAAGCATTTTTTATAGTTTTTTCTTTTTCTTGCGTACTACAAATTATATTTAAACCACTTAAATTTTTCAAATCCTTAAAATCCTTTATAAATAAAAGGTTGGGAATATTATTTCTTTTTGATTGTTCTGAAGCTTCTTTACATATTCTTGACCATCTTGACATTTTATTGTCTAATTTTTTGTCATCCAATTTAACAATAGATCGCGAAAAATTAGTAAAAATTATCTCATCTACACCTAATTCTGTAGCTTTCATAAGTATATAATCTAATTTTTGTTCCTTTAGTAGTGGAACTACTATGCATACAAACGGTTTATTATCAATAAAACTATCTAATTTTTTTATTACTTTAATCTTAAATTCAGATATATCCTCTATTATACATTCATATACTTCTTTTTTATATACAACTTCTATTAAATCATTACTACTCATACGCATTACATTTTTTATGTGGTGCTGATCTCCATCATCCAGTTTAAAATACTCATTATTCTTATTATTTGTAAAATATCTTTGCATTATTCTATAATTACTCCCTTTAATTTACCAGATTCTATTAATTTTTTCGCATTATCTTTAGTAATAACATTATTATCTATCATAATATTTAATACTTTTTGATTATACTCTTTTACATTATCAGTATTGTTATATTCATTCTTCAAATCATTTACATCATTAAACACTGTAAGTGTTGTATCACATACTTTATGAAGTACAGGAACCTTATTAAGTATTGTATTTGCTACTTTACTATTTATATTAATATTAAACATAGGTAAACTCAAAATATATAATACTATAAATACATATACTGTATATTGTATAATACCTAATATACCACCCAATATTTTAGATGGAATTCCTAAAATAATAGTAGCTTTTAAAATGCCTTCAAATACTTTTGTAACTGTAAGCAATAGTTTAAATATAATAGTTAATAAGAAAAATACAACCACAAAAGCCAATACTTCATAAAACAATATATTAATCACGCTTATATCCTTAAAAAAACCGCCAAAATTTATAAATGGCAAATTGTTATAAAAAAACACACTTACTGGATTTTTTAATATAAACGATAAAATTATAATTAAAAATATTCCTACAAACGAAACTAACTCACGTGTAAAACCACGTTTAAAGCCTAATAAAAAACCAAAAGCTATAAATATCAATATTATTATATCCAACATATTACTATCACCTACTTAATTATATTATAAAAAATAATAAAAATAAAGTAATTTTAAAAAAAATGTGCTATAATCTATTTAAGGTATGGTGATTTGATGAAAAGCAATGTTATATCATTTAAAGTAAGTGAAAAGACTCAAGAAATGATGAGTGATGAACTTGCATGGTGCATGAGAGATAAAACGCCACAATATGCTAAATGGCAAGCTAAAGATGGTGATACTGTTATAACTCTTTACGAATCTGGAAAAGTAGTTTTTCAAGGCAAGGACGCTGATCTTTCATCTGATTTTTGGATTACTACTGAAAAAATAAACTCTGGTAATGTTGAAGTTAAGGAAACTGATACATCTAAAAAAAAGAGTGATGAATATATTGATCCAAGGATATATAATTCATCTTCCATAGGATCTGATGAAGTTGGTACAGGAGATTATTTCGGTCCTATAGTGGTGTGTTCTGCGTTTGTCTCAAAAGAAAATATAAACTATTTAGAAGAATTGGGAGTTAGGGATTCAAAAAAACTTACCGATTTAAAGATACTTGAAATAGTTCCACAATTATTAGACAAAATACCACACGAAGTATATATTCTATCCAACAAAGAATATAATGAAAAAATAAAAAAATTTAACTTAAATAAAATTAAAGCCTTATTACATAACCATGTTTTGTTTAATTTAAAAAATAGAATTAAAAATTACGATTATATTATTGTTGATGAATTTGCTAAAGAATATGTTTACTATAACTATCTAAAAGAAAAAAATAATGTTGTTAGAGGTATCAAGTTTTTTACTAAAGGAGAATCAAAACATCTTTCTGTAGCTGTTGCATCTTTAATTGCTAGATACTATTTTTTACTAGAATATCAAAAATTAGAAAAAATATATAATATGATTATCCCTAAAGGCGCTTCTACTAAAGTCGATGAAATTGGGAAAATTTTAATTGACAAATATGGTAATAATATATTAGATGAAATAGCTAAAATTAATTTTAAAAATACAGACAAAATAAAAGGAGCATAGCTCCCAGACTATTAACAATTGTTAATAGTCTTTTATTATATTTATTGAGAAGTTAGAGCCAAACGGAACGACTCGTTGATATAGCCACCACCGTGGTCGTTGTACACGCTGAACGAACCAGCATACGTACCATGAGACCAATTGCCACCAAGGAGCAGCCATGAAGAACTGGCTTTAACAAAACTATCATAATCTTCATACCAGCCTCTTATTTCTGTTAATCCATAACATGGTCCATTACATGCTGTTGTCGCATCGTCTGTTGTATATAGTTCATAGTATTTTGTATCTGGAAAATCTTTTCCGTTTGTTATGCTTCCACCAACATGCAAAGATCCATTGAAACCTGAATTATTTGATGTATCATATCCACTCATCTTATTATAATTTGACATTTGAAATTCATTTGATCCTCCAGACATATCATATATTCCATATATATTTCCTGTTGTGGATGCTCCTCCTCCACATGATCCTGTTCCTGATCCTCTATCTGTTATATCATTATATTTACATTGTGTATTTGT
>CAKOXU010000017.1 GCA_934130235.1 uncultured Bacilli bacterium | reverse complement strand
ATACTTCCTACTTTCTATTAAAATTATACAATAAAAAGAATACTTTTACAAGTATTCATATTAATCTATTTAAATTTATCTTTTGATACTGTTATAACAGGGCGGATACCGATCTCTGGATTTGTTGTGTCAGGATTAGTACAAGGTACTTGGTTGGTATATAATAAAAATACATAAGGTTCTACTGCTCCTGCAGATGATGTCCAATAACCATAAGTCTCATCACCTATAGATACATTATTACATCCATTTTGATTACAAGTATCATCTATTCTATCATATAACCAACCATAATTATTATCATTTGTAAAAAAGAATCCATTACTATAATTTGGGTTTTCGTTATCAAAATCAGACATATCATTTAATTGTGCAACCTCTTCTATAGTAATTAGTCTTGAAGTAAACATTCCCGTTTTATAGTTTATTGAATATGTAATACCACTCGTTGTATTAGTATATTTATAATCTCTAGGACCGATTGTTCCAATCCAACTGTCTGTATCAGTTGCTAATTGATTAATGGCTGTTTGGGGACCATTTGTTACTTCTCCAGTGGAACTCCATTCAACAAGACCAGTTGTATTATGGTCAAGTATTAAATCTACTGCATTATCCGCTTCTTCTGAATTTGTTTTTAGTACATAAAATTTTAAACAGCTATTTTGTTCTGGATATCTAGAAGTTTCACTTAAACCATTATATCCAGTCATACTATTTAAATAATCTTGTCTTGCTTCATCAAATGTTTCTTCATATTCATCTTGAGTACAAACTTCACCTGTTGAAACATCAAAATATACTTCATCACCTACTTTTAATGATAAAACTAATATATAGTTAAATTTAGTCTTTATAGTAGATATCTCATCTTTATCAGTTATAACTTCATATTTAAGTTTACTGGTTTTATATTTAGTAATATAGGTTGCTGTTACTTTAATCACTAAATCATTATCTGTAAAAGCTTTTTTTGTTTTAGGATTTTTAATATTGGTATCAAGTATGCCAGACCCTTGAATATCAGAAAGCAGAAAATAGTTTATTATTGTTGTGTTTGTACTATCTGCTTTAGGCATAAAATCTAGGTTTTCAGATCCATATTGTTCTGCTGCCGATTGTATACTTTTTATCTGTGTATTATATAAACTATTTTTACTATTTTTAACTGTTCTTGTAATTGATACAGTAGTTAATGTAATAAGAACTGAAATAACTACTATAACCGCTAAAAGTTCTATAAGTGTAAAACCTTTTTTCATATTTCACCTACTCTAATACGATTATACAATAAAAATAGTACTTTTTCAAGCACTATTTAATCTTTATATTCAAACTCATAGTCAAGTATTCTAACTATATCCCCTTCTTGTATTCCTTGTTTTTTTAGTTCTTCATCTATTCCTAAATTTCTTAACTTTTTCGAGAATCTAATAAAAGCTTCATCTGATGCAAACCAAGTCATACGAAGTATTTTTTCTATTTGCTCACCTCTTACTACATACACACCATTCTCTTTTGTAACTGTAAAAGGTTTTTCACGTTTAAATTTATAAAGCACATGAGATTCAATTTTTTCTTCTTCATATAATGGCTTTTTTTCAATTTTATCTAACATATCAGCAAGTACAATTAAAACTTTATCTATTCCTTCACCATTAATAGCGCTTATAGGATATACATCTACATCTACTTTTTTCTTAAATTCCTCTAAATTCTTTTTAGAAGCTTCCATATCCATTTTATTCGCAATTACTATTTGAGGTTTTTCTAATATTTTTTTATTAAAGTTTTCTAGTTCTTTGTTTATAGTCAAATAATCATCATATGGATCTCTTCCCTCAAATGAAGACATATCTATAATATGTGCGATTACTCTTGTTCTTTCTATGTGCTTTAAAAACTTATCTCCTAATCCTTCACCAAGTGATGCACCTTTTATCAATCCAGGTAAATCAGCAACAGTATAAGATCTATTATCTTTTGTTTTTACAACTCCTAAATTTGGTGATAGTGTGGTAAAGTGATATGCAGCTATTTTAGGTTTAGCAGCGCTTATCTTGCTTATAAAAGTACTTTTACCTACACTTGGAAGACCTACAAGTCCTACGTCTGCTAATAACTTAAGTTCAACACGCACTTTTTTTATCTCACCTGGCTCACCATTTTCACAAAAAGCGGGTGCTGGATTATTACGAGTAGCAAAAGCCATATTTCCTCTACCGCCACGACCTCCATATGCAATTATAGCTCTATCCCCTTTTTTAGTTAAATCAGCAAGCACAAAAGAAGTCTCTGTATCACTAATAACTGTACCTAATGGTACTTTAATAATTAAATCCGGTGCATTTTTTCCATTGCAGCCTTTGCCTTCACCGTGTTCCCCTTGTTTAGCTTTATATATTTTTTTATATCTTAAATCTATAAGAGTATTTAAACCCTCATCTACCTCAAATACTATATTTCCACCATGGCCACCGTTTCCACCATATGGTCCACCCATTTCTACATATTTTTCACGTCTAAAAGCCATACATCCATTACCACCACGGCCAGCCTGTAATTCAACTATTACTTCATCTATAAACATAATATCCACCCCAAGACTAAAAACATTTTAGCACGTTTTAATAAATTATTCAACTATTACAATTTGACTATTGATAATTAAAATTATATAATTATTAAAGGAGTTGAGTTTATGAATAGATATAGTTTATGTGCGATGGATTTAGATAATAATAAAGAATATGTAATTAATTTATTTAACTACAAAAATAATAAATCTCCTTTATCAGTAATAGATTTTGGAACTAGTCATTTTAAAGATGAAAACTACTTAATTAATTACTTATTTATGGGTAGAAAAATACCTACCAAGAATGTTGATTTATATATTAAACATGGTGATAAAAAAATTAGAAAATTACCTATTATTTATAATGATGAAAATATATTAAAGCTAACGAATTCTAAAAATAATTTTGTACAAGATGATAAAATTGTGGATGACAGTGTTAGAAACAATATTATTAATAAGCATATGAATATGCTAAAAAGTGAAGATTATCACATGAATTTTAATCTAGCTTATATGTTTTCCGAAAATTATATGAGTGATAGATTTTTTAGTCAAACCGATGAATTTTATAGAAATTATATAAATGTACCACGTAAAAATACTCAATTAAAAAGTAATACTTTTGATATATTAAAAAGTGAAGTTAAGTCATATAAAGCATATAGAACACTTTATTATACTATTAAATATGGAGCTAATATGGATGTTTACAAAAAGAATAATGAAAATAAAGTAAATTCTAATATTACCCCTAAAAAATATGTAATGAGTGATGAAGAAATTATTCATGAGGAAAATATGTATTATGGAAATGATATGGACGAATTTTATTCTGTATATGATCTTGATAGTACAGGTAAAAAATTATGAGTGTAAGTTATAGTTTAATTTAAAAAAAGAAGGAATGTATTATTCCTATAAATAATAAAAAAACTACTACTGATTTAAAAATAATAGATTTTGGTACATCAAATTATACTCAAGAGAGATTATTTAATAAGTATTTTGATAAACTTGATGATCCAGTATTTGATAACGAAATAGTTATAAGATATAAATTAAAAAGGGTAAAAGAATTACCATGTATATTTAATGATAAATATATTAGTATTATTACTGATCCTAATCTTAATTTTTTTAAAAAAGATAGTATAAAAAAAGATAAAACTATTTGGGATGTTGAAAATATTGCGGATGATTCCTCACTGTTCTATGAGTACAACTCAAATGCTGTACGAGGTATATTGCCTCTTTCTTTGGAAGATAATATAAGCCTTCCACTATATCCTAAAAAAAAGATTAAAGGCATTACAAGTAGAATAGATAAAAGTAATAATAACTATGATATAAATTATTTAGTTGAATGCACAAATCCTCCATATTTACTTGCAGATTTATTTTTTAAGTTATTTGATGTATATAGATATGATTTTGAGAATTTTTATAATAAAGAACTAATTAATATGACAATGTCTGATCCATATAATAGTTTAAATAAGTCGAATTATTTATATGAAGAAGAAATAACAAAAAAATTT
Organism: uncultured Bacilli bacterium; assembly: GCA_934130235.1. Lineage (GTDB taxonomy): Bacteria > Bacillota_I > Bacilli_A > RF39 > UBA660 > UMGS1613. The sequence goes on along the minus strand of CAKOXU010000017.1, from coordinate 14,034 downwards.
GTATCTTTAGATTATTTTAAAAGAGATAAAAAAGATAAAAGTAAGTTGTGGAAACACTTATACCAATTTATGCTTGATGATTTAACAAACTATACAGCTTTTAGAAAGTGCTATATAATTGTTAAAAGATTTTGCAATGTTTGTAATATTAAAATCGATGAATATTTTTTAAGTTCAATTAATATAACTGAACTTGACAAAAGTCTAAGAGAACAATCATATGAACAAACATCATTGTTTAAAAAATAGCAGACATTTATTCTGCTATTTTCTTATATCTATTTATTACTCTATCTTTACCAAATAATTTCATAATTTCATATAAATCTGGTGTCATAGATTTACTAGTTAAAGCTACTCTCAACACTGTAGAAACATCTGCAACATTTCCTTTGTACATCTCTGGATTTTTTTTATATTCTTTCATATTAGAAGCATATCCTAATTTATCACACATTTCTTTTACTTTATTAAACCAGTTTTCTTGACTTGATAAATCTATATAATTATCAATATATGTATTTAAAATAATATTTATTTCTTTTTTATCTGTTATATTTTTCCATTCATATTCTTTTTCTTTATTATAATAAATATCATCATACATATACCAAATTAATTCCTCTATATCAGAATACTTGGCTATATCTTTACGTGGTTTTTCTTTCTCTCTTTCTATATTTAAAATATTTGTATAATATGTTTTATCTTTTTCTATTATATTTTTTAAAGTTTCACTATACTTTTTTGACCATTCATATGATTCATTAAATAATTCATCTTTATTCATTTTACTAATAATATTTTTTGAAATGTCATCTAATTTCATTAAGTCATATAAGGCTCCACTAGTAGACATTTTATCTGCACTAAAACAGAAATCAGTAAATACCTTATCTGGATTTTCTGTATGCCACTGTTCATAATTTGAGTTTATAATTGTCATTAATGATTCTATTACAGCTAAAGTTGGATAACCAAGTTCTTCATAATAACTCATTCTTGCTTCTGGATCTTTTCGTTTACTTATTTTTCTCAAATTACCATTCTCTTTTTTCATAATAAGTGGTGTATGAATATATTTAGGAGCAGTAAATCCAAAAGCTTCAAACATTTGAATGTGCTTTGGAGCACTTGGCAACCATTCTTCACCTCTTACTACATGAGTAGTACGCATTAAATGATCATCTACTATATGCGCGAAATGATATGTAGGAAGCATATTTTCACTCTTCATTATAACTTCATCTATATCATTCTCATTTAAAAACAACTTTCCTTGGCGTAAATCATTAAATTCAAATTTGTTTTCAAAATCACCATTACTTCTAAATCTAAGTACATAAGGAGCACCTGATTTTATTTTTTCTATTGCTTCCTCTATACTCAATCTAGAACATCTAGCAAATTTTCCATGATAACCTGGTCGAATTTTCATTATTTCTTGATTTTCTCTCATTTCGCTTAATTCATTTGAAGTACAGAAGCATGGATAAGCCCTACCAATTTCAATCAAATATTTCATGAAAGCATGATATATTTCTTTTCTTTCGCTCTGAATATAGGGTCCATAATTTCCAACAACTTCTCCCTTATATTCATACTCATCTGGAATAAGAGAATAATGTTTTAAAGTATCCATAATAAGATCAACAGCACCATCTACTTCTCTTTTTTTATCTGTATCCTCATTTCTTAAATAAAAAACGCCATTAGATTGTCTTGCAATTACATAATTAATAATAACTTGAAATAATCCGCCTAAGTGCATGAAACCAGTTGGTGAAGGCGCAAAACGTGTAACACATGCACCTTCTTTTAAATTTCTTTCTGGATATTCATTCTCATAATCTTCTATTTTCTTTGTAATATTTGGAAATATTACATTAGCTAAATCTTTATTTGTCATAATATCACCACCAAAAATTATACTATAAAATAATAATTTTGTAAATGAAAAAAAGTATTTCTACTTTTATTTTAATTTAATTAAATTTTTTAGGAAAGTTTTACTCTTTAAATATAATCCAGTATAATCATCATAATAACTATCTATAAAATTATTTACTTCATTTACATAATTACTTTTAATATCCAACTTACTTATTTTAGATATGTCTACATAGTAGTACATTCTTATTAATTTAAGAACAGCACCATCTAATATTTTTTCATTCGTTAAACAATTTTTACAAATAAAACCACCTTTTACTTGTGAAAGTGTCACTATATTTTTACTTCCACAGACACTACAGCCATCTAAAGACATCATAACACCTAAATAATCTAAATATTTTAACTCAACGATGTTAGTTATTATTAACGGATTGAAATTTTCATTAATCTTTTTGATGGCACTTATAAGTATATCATATAAATCACTATTATTATTCTGCTTATATACTTGTTGTGTTAAATCACATAAAAAAGATACATAACTTATTTTTTCTATGTCTGTTTTAACATTTATAAAATTATCTATAACATCTGCTTCACTTAATATAGATAATTTATCTTCTTTATAATATATAGTAAAAACAGCATAAGTAAATTTATCAGATACACTCCTAAGTTTACTTTTTAAACTTTTTGCTCCTTTAGCAATCACTCCAATAAGACCATATTCTTTAGTTAATATATCAAGTATTATAGATGAATCTTTGTATGATTTAGTATTTAATACTATTCCTTCTACATCAATCATTATATATCTCAAATCTATACTTTTGTACTGCAGAAGGATACTTTTTTTTATCTACTAATGAATTAAACATATCTAAATCTCTTATCCATATTTCATCAGTATCTATATTTTTATATACTACTAAATCTTTACAAGTTTCACTATCTTTTCCTATACACAAAACTTCATAAACGTGTCCTTTAAAGTGCTTATATCTGCTTCCTATTATTACTTTTCTCTTCATTTTTTCTAATCTCTTCCTTGTACTTCAAATAATACTCAATCTTACCAGTATTTCTAAATAAATCCCATAATAAATCTTTCATATCATCACCTAATTAATTATGTGATGATCTACTATTTTTTATTCCATAAAATCATTAAAACCGAATTCTTGCAAATACCTTTCTTTTTCTCTCCATTTTTTTACTGTTTTTACATTCAATTCCAAATAAACTTTTTTACCTAAAAATTCTTCTATATCTTTACGAGCATGTATACCTATTTTCTTTATCATATCACCATGAGCACCTATAACTATCTTCTTTAAAGAGTCTCTATCAACAATAATATTGATTCTAATTGAATAATTATCTTTTCCAATTCCTACCGACTCTGTTATACAAGTTATTGAATGAGGTACTTCTTCTTCGGTATATTCAAAAACTTTTTCTCTTACTAATTCAGCCATAATAAACTCCATAGACCTATTAGTAACATCATCCACACCATAATATCTAATTGTATCTGGAAGATATTTTTTCAAAGTTTCAATTAAATCTTTAACGTTATTCTTTGTAAGAGCACTCAAAGGTATAATCTCATCAAAATCATATAAATCTTTATACTCTGTAATCCTTTTTAAAATATCTTCATGAGTTATTTTATCAATTTTATTAATTACTAATATAACAGGCTTATCAATATTCTTTAGACTATCAAGGATATACATATCACCTTTTCCTAAACCGTCATAAGCATCTACTAAGAATAAAACTATATCAACATCATTAATACTATAAAAAGCTTGTTTATTTAATGTTTTTCCTAACTTATTCACAGGCTTATGTATTCCAGGTGTATCAACAAACACTATTTGGATTTTATCTTCATTATATATACCCTGAATAATATTACGCGTAGTCTGAGGCTTAGAGGATGTGATTGCTACCTTCTTGCCTATAATATTATTAATTAAAGTACTTTTACCTACATTAGGTCTACCAACTAAACCTACAAATCCACTTTTCATATTTCACCTACCATATATACATTATTAAACTTATTACAAGAGTTGCGAAAGCAAGAACAAAAGTTGATGCAGAAGCACAGTCTTTAGCAATTCTAACAAAATCATTATATTCACGTGTTATTAAATCACATATTGCCTCAATTGCTGTATTTATTAATTCGCAAGAAAGTGTTGCAAGCATCATAAATATCAATAACAACCATTCGTTTAGAGAAATACCTACTAGTGATGCTACTAAAACTTCACAAGCACAACAAAATAAATATATTATTATACTTTTACCGTCCTTAGCATAACACCTAATTCCATTGATTGAATACTTAAATATATTCACTATTCCTTTTGTCGTAATTTTCTTTTGTTTAATTCTATCTTTGTATTCCAAACTCATTTAAAATCGCCTCCTGTAGACCAAACATAATACGTTCATCATCTTTATTCATATGATCATATCCTAACAAATGAAGTATACCATGCACAGTTAAAAATGATATTTCTCTTTTAAAACTATGTCCATACTCTTTTGCCTGTTCTACTACTTTATCAAGACAAATATAAATATCACCAAGTACTCTATAATCAGTTTTAATAAATGTATTATCATCTTCTAGTGCAAAACTAATTACATCAGTTGGCCTATCAATACCCCTATACTCTTTATTTATAGAATGAATTTTATCTGTAGATACTATAATAATATTCATAATAGCATTCTCTACATCCATATACTTTAATGTTTTTTTTGCTAAATCTTTTAAAAATTCAATATCTATTAATGAAGAATTCATTTCATCAAAAACACTTATATTATTCATAATTTCCCACCACAAATATTATAGTATAAAACAGTATTTTTTACAAGAAAAACTAATAGTTAACTATTAGTTTTATTGTTGTATTGAATAAACTCCATCTTCGTAGTTAACAGTTGTACCGTTTATAACAAGTCGAGCTGATATAACTTTATAATCGGTTATAACAAAATCAGCGCTTGTTGGCTTATTACCATCAACTGTCATACTAATACTTCTACTATCACAAGTTAAATCACCGTTAACTATAGTACAAGAACTAGGATCAAACGAGCCGTCTATATTTTCTTCCATTATTTGTTTTTCTAATCCCCTCACATAGTTTTTTGCTGACAAAATTATTGCTTCATTAGATGAATTTGTTTTAATATCTGCTACTTTAGGTATTGCTATAAGTGATATAACCGCTAATATTACTAATACAGCTAAAAGTTCTACAAGTGTAAATCCATTTTTTTTCATATGTACCCTACCTTCTATTTAAATTATACTAAAATTTAAAAAATAATACAACTATTCTTGTATTATTTTTTGATATTCACCTATATCTTCTATTAAACTATAAAAGATATCTAGCTCTATATAATCTTTATACTTAGTTTTTTTTATAATTTTATAATCATTAATTTTTTTATAATTTTTTAACTTACTTTTTGAATACTTTATAGCTTCTTTAATCAATTCTTTTTCATTATATGAATTATAAATTGTTTTCTTTTCTTCTAACGTATATATATTAAGGCTAAGTGGTAGTAGATTATTTCTTAAAATATTAGTTTTATTTATACTCATATGTTTATACTTTTTACTTAAATATATATTCTTATTGAAAAGAGATAATCCTATTACTTTCTTTTTTTTACCAGTTAATACTTCAACTTTCCTTTTATATGGATATTTAACAGTCGTAGTATACCATACTTCTCCCAAAACAGTTCCGGATGAAGCAACATAATTCTTTATCTCATCATTTAAATTAATTTCACCACTTACTATAATATCTCCTTTTTTTACATAACTGTTTATTCCTTTCAATATATTTCCACTAGATATATTCATACTATAAATTACACCATCTTTTTTAGCCACTATATTTCTGATAGGAGCAGACTCATCATATTCTTTTATAACTCTCGGCTCGTACTTAACAATATATTTAGTTCCAACACATTCTATTTCGATCCATTCTATTTCTTTTTTATACTCAGTTAATATATTATTTTTGATTTTTAATAAAGCATTGTAGCTCTTTTTAAATCTATATTTTTTAACACCTTCTTTTTCTAAAAATAAATACAGCTCTTTATTAAGTTCATTATTATTACTTTTTATTTCTATTTTAAATATCATATTACTTAGTATATAAGTAATAACAAGTCCAACTATCAAAAAGGATAATACATACTTATTATCAATTATATTGTTTTTTAACTTTATTACACCTGAGTAATTTATTATAGATATATCATAGATTGTCTTTAGCTTCATAATCTTTTCGTAATCTTTTTTATATATTAATAAATTTACTTCATTTTCTTTTACGTGCTCTATATTTAGAATGTCTATTTTATTTTTATATAATCTTTTTATAAATCTTTCTATATCTAAGCCGGATACATTTATGTTTAACTTACTTTTAAATATATAAATTAATTTATTATTCATAATCACCTGAATTCTATACTACTTATGTTTCCTATAATAAGCATTTCGTCTTTCACAAGTTTTTTTATAACCAATGAATTTCCTTTTATACTTACACTACACTGCTTGCCTTTTACTGTTATATTGGAATCACTAAAACTAATTATATCAATATAATTTAATACATTTACTCTATTATTTAATACTGTTATTTTAAATTCATCTTCTAGTATATACGATTTAATAGACACTATATCACCTATATAATTTTATTATATTAAATAAAAAAAATACTTATTAGTATTTCTTTAAAATAAAAGTTTTTTCTTTTTTTCTTTCTTTCATATAACAATCAGGACATAGTGATTCATATGATGCATCTATTCCATCAATTGCAACTTCTTCACCTTTTGTTGTAAATTTGTTATCAATATAACGTGCATTAAAGGTAGCTGGTCTTCCACATCTACATATAGTTGGTAATTGCTCTAACTTATCTGCTATTTCTATAATAGTCTTAGAACCTTCAAATAATTCAGCTTTAAAATTAATTTTTAAGCCATAACATATTACCGGAATATTATATTGGTGTGCAATATTCCATAACTCATATACTTGAAATTTACTTAAAAATTGTGCCTCATCAATTAAAATACATGATATATTAAAATCAAAACTTAATTTATGAGTTATTTCCTCATCTGGTTTTAACAATATATTTACCCTTCTCGATATTCCTAATCTAGAAACAATTTCATCTTCACCTTTTGTATCAATTGATGGTTTTATAATAAGAGTTTTTAAACCTTTCTCTTCATAATTATGCGCTACTTGAAGCAACTGTGCTGTCTTACCACAATTCATAGCGCCATATCTAAATATTAAGTCTGCCATATATTATTCCTTTCTAGCTCTAGGATGAGAATTTAAATATACATTTCTTATTTTCTCATTTGACAAATGCGTATATATCTGAGTAGTAGATAGATTTTCATGTCCCAATAATTCCTGTACGCTTCTTAAATCCGCACCTTCATTTAACATATGAGTTGCAAAAGTATGTCTCAATGTGTGAGGGGAAATTTTATAATTTAAATGCGCTATTATAGAAGCTTCATCTGTTATAACTCTAATTTCTCTTTCATTAATTTTCTTTCCTGTTTTACTTATAAATAAATACTCAATATTATTCTTATTTAAATAATTATAAGGACCATTTAAATATTTTTTTAATAATCTTTTACAAGGAGAACCAAAAAAAACAATTCTTTCTTTACTACCCTTACCAAATACTTTTATACTTTCTTCATTCATACTAATATCTTTTACTTTTAAATTAGAAAGTTCACTAACTCTCATACCAGTTGAATAAAGCATTTCAAGTATCAAAGAATTTCTAACACTTATACTATCCTCATTGTTAAAAGCATTTAAAACTTTATTTAAATCCTCATAACTAAGATACTTTGGTAGTTTTTTTTCACTTTTAGGATTACTTACTAATATAGTTGGATTATTATCTATTTTACCTTCTTTTTCCAAATACTTAAACAAACTTCTTATAGAACTTATATGACGTGATATAGTCTTATTTTGATATCCTAGCTCGTGCATATGATTAATGTACAATCTAATATCTTGATATTCCACTTCATTAAAAGCTGTAATATTTATATCACTTAAAAATGATATAAATTGATTCAAATCATCAATATAATTAGTAATAGTAAAACTTGAATAATTCTTAATTACTTTAATTTCTTCTATAAAACTTAATAACTCATTTTTCATAATTTAATTATACTACTTAAATAACTCTTAGTAAAGAGTTCTTTTTAATATGCTTTCATTTATAATCTGAGCATCATTATAATTATTTTTAGCATCTTCAACAGCATCATATTCTAAACTGTCTCTATCAATTTTATCATCATATATTTCTAAAGCAAAATAATCTACCACGCTTTCAACAACAATATCATCATTACTTGTCGCATATATCTCTTCTAAATTATTTACTTTTCTATAAATATCAATATTATCGCTAGAAACGCTTTTTATACATATTTCCATTCTATTATTCTTAACTACATAATATAATTCACCTAAAGCAACATCACTATATTTCATATTTATATACGTAATAGGTGCGATATCATCTTTTATTTTTTGTATTTTTATCTCATCATTTAATTTTACTGATAATATAGTCCCAACAGCTACAAAAGCTGTTAATTTCATTAAAAATTCATTGTCTATTCTTTTATATATTTTTAAATTCTTTATCATTTTATCACCACACTTGATCTATTATAGCAAATGAAATTAGTGAAGTCAAAAAAAGCTAATTTGCTTTTTTATTAATAAATTTTGACAAACTTAACACCTTTTCATAACCTTTATCATTATATTGATTCCAACTGTCATAATCATCATCATTTGAGTCAAATAATATTGGTTTCCCTCCATCTAATAACCAATCATCCAAATTTTTCAAGCAATCATCAATTAGTATGTTCCCAGTTGCTCTAACAAGATCAGTTTTTTTATTATGATATGGGACCAATATTACATTTTGCTCAATGCCTTTTTCCCTTATCCATCTAATTTTCTCCTTACCCTCATTAGACAATGAATGTATTTTAGTTAGTATACATGTCTCATTTGGATCCATATTATTTAAATAATATAGTGAGTCATTAAGTATAGGAGAATTATTTAGAATTTCATTCCAATCAGCCTTTTGTATATATAAGACTTTCTCATTTTCTGTTTTTGAATGAAATTTTATGTTCCTTCTCCAATCTTCAAATAGCAAATCTTCCGTGTCTAATATAACCCCATCAAAATCAATATATATCATAAAATCGCCTTCTACTAATAGTATAAAATGTAAAGAGGAAGCATGTATGTCAGATTAAAATTTTTTATCTAAAACTTTTAACTTATTTATTCTAGATAAATAAAAATGTCTTATTTCTTTTTTGACTTCACAAAAAACAGCAACTCCCCACTCGTCATCCAAAATTAATAATTCATAAGGCCTAATGATTCTCTTAGTAATTTTATTGTGTTCTTTTGAATAGTATTCAATAAAACATTTATATCTATTATTAATTGCTCTATTAATTAGATTATAATGTTTTTTATCTTTCTGTGAAATATCTATTTTTTTATTTGCTTGTTTAGGTAAACGAATATTTTGATTTAAGTAATATCCTCCATATGGACCTCTTATCGATTCAATATAAATCCCAGCATATTCCAATTCTTTTTTATATTCTCTAATCATCCTTGAAGAAACTTCTAGTTTATCAGACAACTCTTTTATACTATACTTTTTACCATTTTGGAGCAACCTAAGCAACGCTATTGTATTTGAAAGCTTAGACATATAATCACCTCTATACTCAATATAATTACTTCAACTTTATCAATTCATATCTTTTGTTATTCAAAACAATGTTTCCACACTCAATTTCGATACTTATTGTTTTTGTATTCAAAGTAAACTGGTATATAACAGAATCATCTTGACAAGCTAAATCAGTTTCTTTTCCTATTCTATATGAGTTTAAATAATTATATTTAAGTTTAATATCTTCCTTATTTGTTATTTTCTCTTGATTCATACCTGCTTCTGTATATTTTTTTATAATTAAAGTCTTTACATTATTAACTGATATTTGCTTATACTCTCCATAACTCATAATTGTTTGAATATCCTCTTTATTATTACAGCCAGTTATTATAAGTACTATAATAAAAATAATTATAAATTTTTTCATAATATCACCACTATAATTATAACATAAAAATCTAAGATACAAAATATCTTAGATTTTTAAATATTTAACCTTTTTAGTAACTGTCTTATGAATAATACTTGTTTCCAAACGAATCTTTTCTTGCTGTTGTGCCATCAGAAAAATTTTCATCTCCCGCATAATTAGTATTACTAGTAGTTATATTTCCATCTTTATCTGTATATGTAGTATGACCCATTCCGTTGTCAAATCCTTCTCCCGCATAATTACCTGATGCATCTGTAAATATTGTCTTGCCATACCCATTATCCATTGAACCACCCATAATATTATCCTCTTCATCATAATATAATGTTTTCCCAAATGAATCTGTAAATGACCTAGACACCTTTTTTTTGTTTTTCTTGGACACGTCAGTATTTAAAGTGCCAAAAGATAAATTAGGTGTGTAATTACTACTATTGCTAGAAGAGCTAACTTTAGGAGAAATTGAAAGTTCCATACTTGTTCTGAAAAACTTATATATTAAAAGAGCGATCCCACATGTTGCAGCTGTAGGTACAAGAAGCAAAATTGCTGTCATTGTTTTTATCGGTTTACATACTAACTTAATTAGAAAAAATTCTGCTACTGATATTACTAATACTATCAAAACAATTAAAAATGAATTCATTTACTTCACCTCTATTATGAGTATATCATATATTGAATATGATTTCTATACATTTTCTTTTTTTATCACAGCTTGTGCAGCAGCAAGTCTTGCAATAGGAACTCTAAATGGACTACAAGAAACGTAGTCAAGTCCTACATTATTACAAAATTCAACACTAGATGGATCACCACCGTGTTCACCACATATACCCATATGTATACTAGGATTAGTTTTCTTTGCCAAATCATGAGCAATCTTAACTAATTTTCCAACTCCATCTTGGTCCAATTTAGAAAATGGATCTGATTCAAATATACCTTTTTTATAATAGTCATTTAAGAATTTAGAGGCATCATCTCTTGAAAAGCCATATGTCATTTGTGTTAAATCATTTGTTCCAAATGAGAAGAAATCAGCTTCTTTAGCTATTTCATCTGCCGTTATTGCAGCTCTAGGTATTTCTATCATAGTTCCTATCTTGTACTCTAATTCTGCATTACTTTCATTAATTATTTTATTAGCAGTTTCTTCTACTATGTTTTTAACATATTTAAATTCTTTAACATCACCAACTAATGGTATCATTATTTCTGGTATTACAGTCATACCTTTTTTATTAACATTTATTGCAGCTTCAATTACAGCTCTTGTTTGCATTTTAGCGATTTCAGGATATGTAATAGCTAATCTGCATCCTCTATGTCCCATCATTGGATTAAACTCCTTAAGAGATTCTACACGCATTTTAAGTGTTTTAAAATCCATATCTAATGAGATTGCTAAATCATTTATTTCTGCATCTGTATGAGGTAAAAATTCATGTAGTGGTGGATCTAGATAACGTATTATAACTGGATCACCCTCCATAGCCTCAAACAATCCCTCAAAGTCTTTTCTTTGATAAGGAAGTATTTTTTCAAGTGCTTCTTCTCTTTTCTCTAAAGTATCTGCAGCTATCATACGTCTAAAGTTAAATATTCTCTCTTCTTCAAAAAACATGTGTTCAGTACGACAAAGTCCAATTCCTTCTGCACCAAATTTACGTGCTTGAATCGCATCCTTTGGAGTATCCGCATTTGTCCTAACGTTTAATTTACGTATACTATCTGCCCAAGACATAAATGTTTTAAAATCACCACTTATTTCTGGTTCAACCGTTTTTATTTGTTCACCATAAACATTTCCTGTAGAACCATCTAAGCTCATGTAGTCTCCCTCATGATAAATAGTTCCATCAGGTGCGATTAGTTCTTTTTTAGACTCATCTATTTTTAAACTATCACATCCAGATACACAACACGTACCCATACCACGAGCAACAACTGCTGCATGTGATGTCATACCACCACGTATAGTAAGTATACCATGGGCAATATTCATTCCTTCAATATCTTCTGGTGAAGTTTCTAGCCTTACAAGCAATATATCACTTTCACCATTTTTATTAGCATTCATTACATCTTCTGCAGTAAAGTAAATCTTACCTGTTGCAGCACCTGGAGATGCAGCAAGACCTGTTGCAATTACTTTTCCCATCTTTAATGATTCTGCATCAAAATTAGGATGTAATAATTGATCTAATTGTTTTGGTTCTACTTTTAATAAAGCTTCTTCTTTTGAAATAGCTCCTTCACTTACTAAATCAACAGCTATTTTTAAAGCTGCAGTAGCAGTACGTTTACCATTTCTTGTTTGAAGCATAAATAATTTTCCTTTTTCAATAGTAAATTCCATGTCTTGCATGTCCTTGTAATGATCTTCCAATATATTGCATATTTTAACAAATTCATTATAACAATCTGGCATTACATCCTTAAGTGTTTCAATAGATTTTGGTGTACGAATGCCTGCAACTACATCTTCACCTTGTGCGTTCATTAAGTATTCACCAAAAAGTTTTTTCTCTCCTGTTGCAGGATTACGTGTAAATGCAACACCTGTTCCGCTATCTTCTCCCATGTTACCATATACCATTTCCTGCACGTTGACAGCAGTACCCCAACTAGATGGTATATCATTTAATCTCCTATACGTAATAGCTCTATCATTGTTCCATGATCTAAATACCGCTTTTACTGCTTCCATCAATTGTACAGTTGGATCCTGTGGAAAATCTTCACCACTTAATTTTTTATATTCATCTTTATATACATTGATAACTTCAAGTAAATCTTTCTCACTTAATTCAGTATCATATTTAATACCTTTTTCTTCTTTGATAGCATCAAATTTTCTTTCAAATGAAGATTTTGGATAACCTTTTACAACATCTGCAAACATTTGAATAAATCTTCTATAACTATCATTTACAAATCTTTCATTGCCTGTAAGTTCAGTAAAGCCTAATCTTACTTCATCATTCATTCCAAGATTAAGAACTGTATCCATCATACCAGGCATAGATGCTCTAGCACCACTTCTAACACTTACTAACAATGGATTTTTAGGATCACCAAATTTTTTACCTGTTAATTCTTCCAAATGTTTTAAATGATTAAGTATTTCCTTCTCTACTTCATTTGATAAAGTTTCATTATCATCATAATACTTAATACATGCTTCGGTAGATACAGTAAATCCTCTTGGAACTGGAAGTCCAATACTTGTCATTTCTGCAAGATTAGCGCCCTTTCCTCCTAAAGTATTTCTCATATCTTTATTGCCTTCGCTAAAATCATATACGTATTTCATAAATAGCCTCCTTTATTATATATAATACACTTTAATTATATCAAATTTCGTCATATTATATCAATATAAAATTGTTTTTTTATAAAAAAAGAGTTTTTCTTTTAGAAAAACATAAAATAGCCTACTACTATCAATATAGCTACCACAAGTATTCCTAATAGGAATGATAGCTCTGATTTTGATTTAGCTTCTCTTCTTTTTTTTAATGTTTTTTTAGATGGTCTACCTCTTTTCGCCATACATACCCTCCTACTATAGTAAGTATAGCATACAAATAATTATTTTACAATGTTTTTTTAAATCTAGTCTTTAGGTTCAAATATAAAAGAAAATACAAAAGAAAATATAATGGCAGCAACTATTCCTGAGGATGTTAAATCAAACATTCCCATAAACAAACCTGGTATTCCATAATTAGATACAGTATCCATAGCACCATGTACAAGCAAATGGCCAAAAGAAGTGATGGGCACTAAAGCTCCTCCGCCTGCCCAAAGTACAAATTTATCATATATATTAAATGTATCTAA